>DASVGM010000333.1:0-5077 GCA_036379555.1 Pirellulales bacterium
CGGCCCGGCTCAAGCAACGTCCTGATGGAAGCTGGGACGTCACGCTCGACGACGCGCACCTTTATTTGCGTCGCAACAACCGCGACCCCGCCAAAAACGCCGATACCGGTCCCGGCTTTTCCACCTTCGACGCCGATAACAACGGCTATCTGGACGAGAAGGAACTGGCCGCCGCTACGAACCTGCCCGGCGACTTCGAGAGCATCGACGCCGATCGCGACGGCAAGGTTTTCGCCGGGGAGTTCAATGCCTATATCGATCGTCGCAACCGGGCGTCGTCGGTGCGGTTGTTATTGGAAGTGTTCGACCAAGGGCAGGAATTGTTCGATCAACTCGATGAAAACCGCGATTATCGGCTCAGCACGCGGGAATTGCAGGCCGCCGCCGAGGCGATCGGGAAGATCGACGCCAACCACGACGGACGGCTTTCGGCCGGCGAGATTCCCCAGCAAGTGGTGCTGGAATTGTCGCGCAATACGCCCGGCGGAGCGGTCGCCGAGCGGCGTTCGATTCGCGGCGGCGACCGCGTGCGCGTCGTCGCCAAACGTGGTCCGAGTTGGTTTCAAAAAATGGACCGCAACGACGACGGCGAGGTTAGCCCGCGAGAGTTCCTCGGCGCGTCCGACCTTTTTGAGCGTTTCGATCGGGACCGCGACGGCGTGATTGACGTGAACGAAGCCGAAGCCGCGAAGAAGTAGTGAGACATCGGTGGGCAGCGGGGCGCCCTACTTCCTTTTCCAGGGAATGTGATAGCCGGTCGCGTTGAGCCGAATGCGATACAGGCTGGTATCGACCGTGATGTACAGCACGTTGCTCTCCTCGCCAATGCCGAAATCACAGTTGCTGGGCAGACCGCGCGGTTGTTTTGCGTCGGGTTGAGGCTCGCCCGTGGCAATGAAGCCCAGCTCCTTGCCTTGAACGTCGATAATCAGGATGCCCGGCCGTTTCTGGTTGCGCGAGGCGAGGTAGAGGTTGCCCGCGCTGTCGAGCGTCATGCCGTCGCAGCCCGATTCGCGTTCAAAGTCGTAAACCGTCGAACGGCTGCCGAGCACGGTTCCCTCTTCGTTGATGGGAAAGGCGTAGATTTTCATGGCGCCCTTTTCCGGCGGCGGCGTGTTTTTGTGAATGCGATCGGTGCCGTTGTTGTTGTCGGCGACGAACAGCGCGAGTTGATCGGCGGCGATCGCGATGCCATTGGGTTTCTCCACGTCGTGCGTCACTTCAGTGACCATGCCGGCGCGGTCGATGCGGTAGACCGCCCGATACTCCAGTTCCCGCGGCTCGTCGCCCAGGTAACGCGGATCGGTAAAATAGATGCGGCCCTGCAAGTCGATGCACAGATCGTTGGGGGCGTTGAAGCGTTTGCCTTGAAAGCGGTCGGCCAGCACCTCGCGCGTACACTTGGCCACGTCCCAACGCGAGACGCAACGGCCGCCTTCGTCGGCGCCTTCGCAGGCGATCAAAAAGCCCTCGGCGTCGAACATCAGGCCGTTCGCCTTGTGGCTGTCGTCGGTGAAGACCTGGGTTTGTTTCGTGCGCGGATCGAACCGCAAAATCATCCCTTTGTCTTTGCCTTCGGGAATGTCGCTAAAATAGATGCAGCCGTCCGGCGCCGCCGCCGCCCCCTCGGTCAGGCCGCCCTGAATGGAGGCCGATCGCGTGAATAGCAACTCAAGTTTCGCATCGGGCGGCACAATCGGCTCGGCGGCCGCCACGCGGCCCAATAACGTGAGAAGCAGTGCCGCGAATACCGGCGTATCGACATTCAGAACGCGCATGCGGTTTGTTCCTGGAAAAAAAGCGGTTGAAAGTCCGGTCATTGAAGTCTAATCTGCCGAAATTCATCGCTCAATGGTACAAACGATGCGATTTATCGACCTCAGCCTGCCGCTGGACAACGACGCCCACTGGGCGCCGCACTGGGCGCGCTGCCGAGTGCGGCGGCAAGGGCACTCCTTTGGGGCCTGGGCTATCTGGTGGTTGTTCGGCGTGCCGCGAAAGCTGCTCCGCACGCGATTGGGCTGGGCCAACGACGTGCTGACGCTTTCGACGCACGGAACCACGCATGTCGACGCCCCCTGGCACTACGGCCCCACCGTGGCCGGACGGCCCGCGAAAACCATCGACGAAGTGCCTCTCGATTGGTGCTATGGACCCGGCGTCAGGCTCGATTTCCGCCATAAACAAGACGGCGAGGCGATCACCGTCGCCGACCTGCGGCAGGCGTTCGACCAAATCGGCCACGAACTTCAGCCCGGCGAGATCGTGCTGATCCAGACCGGAAACGACCGCTACTTTGGCGCCCCGGACTATTTCACTCGTGGCTCGGGAATGAGCGCCGAAGCGACGCGCTGGCTTTTAGAGCGGGGAGTACGGTTGACGGGCATCGATTCTTGGGGCTGGGACGTTCCCTTGCCGGTCTTGGCGAAACGGGCCAAAGCCGCCAACCGCGATGATGTTTTTTGGGCGGCCCATTACGTGGGCATCGACCATGAGTATTGCCATATCGAACGGCTCACGAACCTGGACCAGCTTCCGCCGCGAGGTTTCCTGGTGTGTGCCTTTCCGCTGAAGGTGAAAGGCGGCTCCGCCGGCCCCGCGCGCGTCGTGGCGATGATTCCGTAAGCAGTGAGAGTCTGGCCGAAAACACCCGGAGGATGGCCTTCCCAGGCCGTCCCGTCACCACGCGCTGGCTACTGGACGGCCTGGGAAGGCCATCCTCCGAACACGAAACCAACAAGGCATCCCGGCGCGCGCGCCGGGATGCCTTGCCGTATCATCACACAAGGACATTAGATGTCGTAATACAAGCAGAACTCATAGGGATGCGGACGCAACCGCATGGCGTCGACTTCCTTCTCCCGCTTGTATCGGATCCACGTGCTGATCACGTCTTCGGTGAAAACATCGCCTCGCAACAAGAAGGCGTGGTTCCGCTGCAAAGCGTCGAGCGCCTCGTCCAGCGAGCCCGGCGTCTTGGGCACGTCGGCCAGTTCTTCAGGCGAAAGATCGTAAATGTCTTTGTCGAGCGGTTCGCCCGGACTGATCTTGTTCTGAATGCCGTCAATCACCGCCATGAGGATGGCGGAAAACGCCAAGTACGGATTGCAACTCGGATCGGGACAGCGGAACTCAACCCGCTTGGCCTTGGGACTGGGGCTGTACATGGGAATGCGGCACGAGGCCGAGCGATTGCGCTGCGAATACGCCAGGTTGACCGGCGCCTCGTAGCCCGGCACCAGGCGTTTGTAGCTGTTGGTCGTCGGGTTGGAAAACGCCAAGATCGACGGCGCGTGCCGCAACAGGCCGCCGATGGCGTAGAGGGCCATCTCGCTGAGTCCCGCGTAGCCGCTGCCGGCGAAGAGCGGTTCACCCTGCTTCCACAGCGAGATGTGGGTGTGCATGCCCGAACCGTTGTCGCCGAAGAGCGGCTTGGGCATGAAGGTGACGGTTTTGTTGTACTTTTTGGCGACGTTCTTGATGATGTACTTGTACAAGCACATGGCGTCGGCCATCTTCACCAGTTCGTTAAAGCGCAGGTCGATTTCGCATTGCCCGGCGGTGGCCACCTCATGGTGCTGCGCCTCCACGTCCATGCCGCACTCGATCATCGTCTGCATCATCTCGTTGCGGACGTTCATCAATTGATCGGCCGGCGGCACCGGGAAGTAGCCTTCTTTATGGCGCAGCTTGTAGCCCAGGTTGGGGCTTTCCACGCGGCCGCGGTTCCATTCGCCCTCAATACTGTCAAGATGGTAGTAGGCCTCGTGAGCGTTGGCGTCGAAGCGAATGTCGTCAAAAATGAAGAACTCCGCCTCCGGGCCAATGTAGCAGGTGTCGGCCATGCCGGTGCTTTTGAGGTAATTCACCGCCTTACGGGCGACATTCCGCGGATCGCGGCTGTAATCCTCCCGCGTGATCGGATCTTGAATGTTGCAGATCATGGTGATCGTGGGCAACGTCGTGAAGGGATCGAGCACGGCGGTTTCGGGCTGCGGCACCAGGATCATGTCGCTTTCGTTGATGGCCTGCCAGCCGCGAATGCTGGAGCCATCGAAGCCGAGGCCGTCTTCAAATATCTCCTCATCCAGCTTGCCCGCGGGAATGGTGAAGTGCTGCCACAGACCGGGAAAGTCCATGAATCGCAGATCGACCGCCTTAACATTTTTTTCTCGACAGAGAGCCAAAACCTCTTTGGGTTTCACAGTTTCCTCACAAATCTAAAGCCAAATTCCAGAAGGAGCGACTATTCCACCGACTGATCGCTCAGTGTCGGTAGCCGCCATAGCCAAGCCGGTTTGGCAAAGCAACTGCAATGCCGAGCGGCCGGTGCAAAACGGCATGTTAGCGAAGAAATCCAATCTTCGCAAAGGTTTACGTCAATTCCGCGTGCCGCGCACCTTTGGAGGCATGCCCGATATATGGGCAAGCGTCGTCGAAAAAATAGGCAGCACGGATTCTTCATCGGCCCTCGCGTTGGCCGCTGCCGAATTAAGAGGCTATCCGAAAACTCGCATTTCGCCGTGGCAGCGCATCGTGGGGCGGCTCGCCGAGCCGTCTTTCGCTTCCAGACGGGCCGGCGGCCCGCCCCACGACGAGTTTTCGGATAACATCTAGAACGCTTCCTTCAACTGCACGCCGTTCGCGGGCTTGTCGTAGAAGTTCTTCTTGAGATTCTCGCTTTGCATCTGCTGAATCACACTATTGCTCTCTTGTAGGCCGCGCAATAGTTGCTCGGCGTCGCTCGCCGGCGGCGCCTTGGCTGCCGCCTTGGCCTTGGCCGCTTCGGGGGTATCGGCGGCGCGCTGAATCGCCGGCGGGCCAAGCCAGGTGCGGCCGCGGAAAAAGGCATAGCGATTGTCGCCCTCTTCGGCAATCACCGTGGCCGTGCCTTGCACGCCGCCCGCCACGAACACGCCGCGCAGGTCGGTCTCGCCGGAAATAAACTCCGCGTTGCCGCTGCCAATCACCTTGACATGCACCTCGTTCTCGTAGCGGTCTTTCGCCACGTCTTTCACCGTGGTGCGCACTTCGCCCGACGCGGCTTCTTCCTGCACCTCAATCACCAACGGCGTGA
>DASVGM010000334.1:0-8391 GCA_036379555.1 Pirellulales bacterium
GCGTGACCGCCGTAGCCTGTGCTCTTCTGCGTGGCCTTACCGGAGCGCGCGAGGTTGCGACCGCCGCTATAGGCCTCGACTTCGGCCAAGCTGAGCGTGCCCGTTCGCGGCAACTCGATGCGCACGTAGCGGGCGCGAGGAAGATCCGTCTCACCGGCGCGCGACGGTTTCGCCGTCGTGACCGTTGCGGGCGGCTTCGCGCCGGCATTGGTTTCGATCGGCGCGACTTCGCCGCCATCCCAAGTGATCTTGCACTCCGGCAACGCGCGCTTGAGCGATACGACGCCTCCGGCGGTAACTTTCGTGTTTTTCAGGTTGACGCCCCGCAATCCGCGACACTCGCGCAGCCAGACAAGACCCGCGTCTCCGATCGCGCTGTTGTCGTGCAGGTGCAGATACGTGATCTTCCGGTGCTTTTCCAAGACTTGCAGCCCGGCGTCCGACACCTTCGTTCCATTAAGGTTGAGCTGGACTAGATTGACTGCGCCTTTGAGGTGTGCCAGCCCCTTATCGCCGACCGACGTTCCATGCAGCCAAAGCATGCCCAAACTGTCCAGCCCCGAGAAGTCTTTGAAGAAGCCCATGTCCGCGTCACCGAACTCGCTCCACAGGCCAAGGAACAGCCATGTTAGCTCCGAGCATTCTTTGAAGTGCGACAGGCCGGCGCCTGAGATTTTTGTCCGATAGAGATGCAGGCTCTTCAGTTGCCGGTTGTCCTTGAAGTTGGCCAACGACGCGTCGGTAATGCCGGCGCAGCGGTCGATGACGATTTCTTGAAGGTGCTTGGTGCCTTGAAGCGCCGTCATGCCCGCCTCGGTAACGCCTCGGCTCACGTTCAAATCGATGAAGCTCAAACGAAACGGGCAGTCGGGAAGGTCGCTCGCGCTGGTGATTTCTCTTACATCGCCTTGCCATTTACTTAATCCGTCAAGTTGCCCGTTGATCTTGATCTTGCCACCCACCGAGAGCACGTATTCGGCCGCCCGGCGGTCGGCGGCAAGAGCTTCGGGGCCACTGGAATCGCCGCTAGCCGACGAGCCCGCCGGCGCCTCCGGCGCGAGCGCCTCAAGCTGCAACTTGCTGAACCGCACGCCGCAGAAGGCGGCCACGAACGGCTTGCGCCAATCTGCCGGGAAGGGCCATTCGATTGCCAGCCGTCTGGCGTCTCCCCGCCAATCCAGCGCTTGCTGACCGTCGACCTGCACGCTGACGTGGCCCGGATGCACCGTGCAAATAACGGTCATCGGGACGTCTTCCACCACTTTCGCAACGCTGCGGCGGCTTTCGTTGTGATCGGCCCGCTTTCCATCGAGCAGACTCAGGCCAATGAAGGGGTCGGCACGATTCGCATTGTCGATGACCACCGCTGTGTTGAGTTTATCGATTGGCAAACCGAAATAGATCATCGATCCTTGATCTTTCCTTCCTTCGCGCGATACGACCGCGGTCAGACGATAATGATCGGGGGCGGCGAGCGGAACCTGAATTCGGCCGTGCATCTCAGCGATCGCGAGGCCCGTGCTGCCGAGGCGCCATTGCCCGTAAATCGTGTCGCGCGCCGGGTCGATGCGCTTCAAGAGGTCGATCCGCCCATCCGCCGGCTTGATGGCTTCTTCGGACATTGAATTGTCATCGTCGCGCAGCGGCGAAATAAGCACTTGCGCAACATGCACCCAGGCGTTTTGCCCGCCGACGAAGACGCGTCGCTTGCTCGGCAGTTTCCACGGCTCCGGCAGTGAGAGACGAGCGGCGTCGCCTGTCCAATTCACGGCCATAACGCCGTTGCACGTCACCTGCACCCGGTTCTTACGCACCTTGCATTCCACGACGTTTGATTGACCGGGCAAAAGGAAGGGGCCGGGACGCGTGGTTTCGTTGTCGGCCGCCGCGCGGCCGTCGATCAAGGACAGCCCCGCTCCCTGGCCGGCGTTCAACATTACCAGCACCTCTGATTTACCGACCGGTAGGCCCAGAAAAAAGGGGTCTCCAGCGAACATCGGCTGAGCGATGGCCGTCAAGGCGTACTCTTCAGGCGGATCAAAGGCAGCCTCGATTTGGGCGTAGGAGCTCGCACGGCATAAGAGGCGACCGTTGATGAATTGCCACTTTCCCTGCCGCGCGTCGCGGATCGGGTCGATCAACCGCAGCAGATCAACAGCCTCTGGCGGCGCGATCGAAGGAGCCATCGCGTTGGTCCAATGCTGTTCCAGCGAAGGCCGTTGATGGGTACGCTCCAGTGCCGAACGCCACGCGGGCCCCAGACTCGTCCACCAGCCCTCGCGCGCGCTGGCTTGCAAACGGTCGAAGTCCGGGCCGGTTTCGATCCGGTCGGCGCGAAGGCGAACGGCAACCCTACCGGCGCCATCGCGGCCTTCGATATCGACGAACTCGGGCGTGCGCTTGACTTCGCTATACGAATTCCGCCAAAAGCCTCCGAAGTGCGCGCCCGTCTCGAACCAGTGCTTCTCGTCGACCTGTTGAAAGACGCGCCACCAGTCATGCCACGGAGTAGCATACTCCGGCCGCCAGGTCGCCCAACGCGATCTACTGCCCGGCTTGAGCTCTTTGGGCGTCAGTTCACGGATCTCGATCTTCCGCAAACGGGTGGTGCTCTTGGGAGGCAATCGCAGCGCGAGGGCGCCCGTCTGGAACGCCTGCCCATCGTCGTGGTAGTCGATGACACCAGCACCATCGAGCAGCACCTGAACGCGCCCGCTTTCGGCAAGGATCTCCAGCTTGTGCCACTCGCCGGCACGCGGTGCGGAATGCGTGCCCGTGGCAAGCTCGTAGGTGTTGCCTCGGCGCTTTCCAAGCAACAGTGTGGTGGCGCATGATTTGTCCGGCGGCGACGCGCCTTCGAGACGTCGAATGCGCGCGAGGTAGCCTCGCATCCCTCCGGCAAGTGGGGCTGGATCGACCCTCACCATCACCGCAGGCATCTCTTGATCTTTCGTGCCGAAGAACTCACAACGAAAATGAACGTCGGTGTAATCCGCGCGATCGGTGAACAAGTAATCGGCTTCGGGACGGTTGTTGACGGCGGTTATTTCACCGTTGGCGACTGACACTTGCGCCCAGCGTTCATACAGTCCCCAACCGGCCAAGTCTTTGCCATTGAGGAGCGGCGTGAAACCATCGGATTGCGCAAGCCTCTCGGCTGGAAGTTCTCGAACGCGAACATCCCGGAACTCCACACCCTTCTCGCTGAACTGCAATCCTATGCGGCCCGTGTCGGGGTTGCCGCCGGGTCCGCCGGGCAATTTGCCATCGACGATCTCGACGCCGTTTATTCTCACTTGTACACGATCGCCGCGCAGCACCACGCCAAGACGGTTCCAAACTCCGGCGGGAGCGGCGACATGTTTACGTGGAGCGATTTGGCGGTAGATAGCACCGTTTTTCACGTCCGCGCCGAACTGCGCGAAGGCGGACGCGTCGTCATCGAGGATCTGCACTTCATAAAAATCCTTTCCGCTGGTGGATCCGCCCTCCCGCGCTCGCAAGAAGATACCGCTCGCCGCGCCAGATACCAGCCTATAGTCCAGATCGAGTTCAAAGTTCGCGTAGTTTCGGTCGGACATGAGCCAGCCCGGTGTGGCAGAACCTTGCGCCACCATCGCCCCGTCTCGAACACTCCAACCTTGGTTTCCAATGATCCGCCAGCCGGAGAAGTCTTTCCCGTCAAAAAGCGACACGAACCCATCCGTAGTCTTCCGCACATCTTTGGCCGTTTCTTGGGAATCTGGTTTCGGCACGAGCGTGATGGTCAGCGGCGCGTTCTTGCCGCGGATGACTTGAAAGCGAGTGGTTCGCGTTTCAAAGCACTCGCCCTTCACGGTGTACTCATGCTCGCCTGCTTCTAACGACAACGCGCCATCAAGCCCGGCGATGTCAACGCGATTTCCGTCGACCGCCACCGTCACTTTCGCGTCGGGGTCGCTCAATTCGATTTCAATCGTGCCGCGCGGCGTACGCACGAGCAGCACGATGCCAAGCAGCAGCGCGGCCGCACCGCCGCCGAGCACGGCCCAGCGCTGCCAGGGCGGCAACGATGACCAACCGCTCCGCCGACGTATCGCGGGTCGTTTGACGTTGATGGAAACGCCTAAATCGTCGGATGCCGGCGGCGGTTGTAGGGGAACCGGCCCCATCGCAACCGGCAAGGGCAGCCCAAGAAGAGAAAGCGGCGCCGGCTGGCCGTCGAACGAGGGAGGCGTTATCGACCGGGGCGGGGGCGCCGTTTCCACGGGGTGCGGCGGATACTCCTCGCCGGCCGGTTTTTCGGATGGCGGAGCGACGCTCTGGCCCGGTTTGAAGAACGGCACGAGCGCCCTGGCCACTTCGATCGGCGTCTGGTAGCGCTTGGCCGGGTCTTTGGCCATCATCTTGGAAACGACCGCCGCCAGTTCGACCGGCACTTCCGGCCGCACCAGGTTCAATGGCTTTGGCTCGCGCTTATGGTGCGCTTCTAAAATGGCATACAGGCTCTGCTCCTCAAACGGCGGCCCGCCGGAAAGCAGAAAATAGAGCGTGCAGCCGAGGCTATAGATGTCGGCCCGAATGTCGGCTTTATGAGCGTCGAGCGTTTGCTCCGGCGCCACGTAGTCGGGCGTGCCGAGCATCTGGCCCGATTTGGTCAAACCGCCTTCGGCGCTCTTTTCGCTGGTGGCCTTGGCCAACCCAAAATCGAGAATCTTGACCGTATGCTTTCTACCGTCGGTGGCCAGCATCAGGTTGTTGGGCTTGATGTCGCGATGCACCATACCTTTCTCAAAGGCGTGTTGCAGGCCATTGGCGACCTGATGGATGTAAAACGCGGCGTTCGTCACCGGCAGCGGGCCACGCGCCTTGACCACCTCCGAAAGATCCTGTCCTTTCACGTATTCCATCGCGAAGACCAACAACTCGCCGGGTCTGAGCACGCTGTAGGCGCCCACGATGTTGCCGTGCTGTAGCTTGGCGGCGGAGCGGATTTCTTGCTGAAAGCGTTCCAGCGCGCCGGGTCGGTCGAGCAGGGCCTTGCTGATGACCTTGAGCACTTCCGGGCGGTCCATCATGCGGTTTTTGGCCAGGTACACCGTGCCCATGCCGCCCTGGCCCAGTTCTTTGACCAGCTCATAATCCGCGTGGTTGGCCAGTTCCGGCGGGGCGTTCACGGAGGATGGGCTTCCTAGCCCGTCCCGTTCGTGGGGCGGCCTGCCGGGCCGTCTTTCCTCGTGGGTCGACCTTCCCAGGCCGTGTTGGCTTCGACCAAGGGCGCCTTTACTGGACGGCCTGGGAAGGCCATCCTCCTTGCCGCCCGCCTTTTGCAGCCGTCCGAGAAACGTATCGCCGGATAAGCCGGCCACGCGCTGGCGGCAATCGGAGCAGGTTTCGAGGTGCTGGCTGACGGTATCGGCGCTGTTGGCGTCGAGTTTGCCGAGACCGAAGTCGGAAAGTACCGCTTCTGGCGGGCATTGCGGGGTGTTGGGTGCGGTCATGGGTTCACCTTTGGGTTGAGCGCGGTTTATTTGGCCACGCCGTTTTTCCTCGCCCCCGCCGCCCCGCCAATATAGAAATGCCCGAACTCAGCCCCGTATGTCGCGAAAAATGCCCGCGTAGGTTTTTTTAGGCGTTGGACCTTCGTTTCCGCATCCATTTGCCGCGTCGCCAACCAGCCGGCTATCATCGGAACGCCGAATCGGGAAAAACCTGACACGAAAAAATCTTTCGGTGACGGTTTTTTGTGTTTCAAACCGCGGCCCGGAATGACGCCCTTTCAGGGCTAGGTTTCTCTTGTTGGTTCGATACCCAGGGCTCCGCTGCGCTTCCCCCTGGGCTATCGAATGACGCCGCGTTGCGGCTACGCGCGGCCTTTGGCCTTTAGAGCGCCTAATCAAGGCCGTCATGCCAACGACGTCTGTAGGGGACGGGGTGCCCTCTCAGCCCTGTGCCGTTCCGGGAATTGCCGATGGATAATCCACCGGTTCGCAGCGGAACGCCACGGGGCCCAGAGGGCGCCCCGTTCCCTACAGAAGCGTTTTGTTAGGCGCTCTAAAGCTGGTGGCAGACCAAGCGAATTACTCATCCGGTTTCGGCACGAGATCCAGGTAATAGCCGCGGACGCAGTTGTAAAGATTACGGTAGACTGCTTCGCCGCCTTTTTCGCAGGGGGCGAACTCCAGGCCCTTGCTCATCAAGTGCCGCAGCAAATCGGCCACGCTGTCACCCTTGAAGCGATACGATTGGTCGAACGCCACGTTACTGTTGGTGGCGATCAAGCGGAACGTCGACGTGGCCAGCGACCTGAGAAAGTTGTCGGCCTCGACCTTCGCCAATCCGTCGCGCGGCGACAGCTTCCTGCGGCGCTCGGAGGGGTAGGCGGCCGCCAGCTCGCCCGACAGGCGGTCGACCGCATCGGTCAATTGCCGGCGATTTTCTTCGCTCACGATGTCGATGCCCGTGGACAAGTCGCCCAGGGCGCAATCGCGGGCGAGCTCAAAGGCGTCGCGGGCCGCTTTGAACCGCTCGTCGCGCAAGACGACCGGCCAGGGCGTTTCCAGCAACTCGGCGGTATCGATGCGGAAGATCATGCCCTTTCCGCCCGCCACGCTGCTTTCCGTGACGCGAATCTTGTGGCGGTCGTCGGCCGAGAGCGGTAGATTGTATTCGGAGCCGGCCACACCGCGCGGCCCGTCGGCCACGAACACCGAAACCGAGACATGGTTGAGAATCTCGCGCAGCATCCAGTTCATGTCGTCGCTCAGATCGGCGCCCGCGGCCAGACCCTTGTCGTGAATGCGGCGATAGTTTTCTTTCACTTTCTCCAGGTGGTCGAGGTAGCCGGGATGCTCGGCGGCGCGTGCTTCTTTGTTCAATCGGCGGCGTTCAAAATAGGTGCTGACCCACTTCACGGCGTTGTCCATTTCCATCGAGGCCGCTTCGGCGTGTAGTTTGCGCGCGATTCCCGTGTCGATGAGAAAATCACCCGTGGCGCGCAGGGTGGCCGCGTCGGCGTAGATTTGCTGTGACATCGACGCCGCGCCACCCATCGCGCGGCGGCGAACGCCCTGAGCGAAAACCGTTTGAGAAGCGAGCAAGAAGAGGCAGACGGCGAGCGCCAGGTGATTCCCGTGGCGCGGCATCGCGGCCGTTCGCCGAAACAGTGAAGCAGCCGTTCGGCGGGGCACTATTGCAAAATGCAAAACGCAAAATGCAAATTGCAAAATGTCGCAAGCGGACGCGGCATCAGGCATGCGGCTATTTCGGTAGTGAGTGCGCCGCCTGAAGAATGACTTCCGACGTGAGTTCATGGCTTGGGCTCCTTTTTTGCCTCCGGTGGTGGAATATCTGGTTCGACCCAGATCGGGTTTTTGGACTTCGACAGCCCCAACTCAATCAACTTCGGTTCGATCTGCCTGGCATAGTGCAGCGCCCGCTCCGGAGGGCCGCCTTCGTCGGGTGCGGCTTCACAGTACAGGGCGACGAGCTGGCCGCGGTCGTTGAAGATCGGACTGCCCGACGATTTGTCGCTCAAGGCCCCGCGCACCTGCAACAGCCGCGGCGCGCCCGCCTCGGAGGAGAGCGCCGTCGCGGCGAACACTTTGCCCATTTGCCATTCGGGCGACAACTGCTGGAAACGGTCGATCGGGTCGCCCGAATGGATTGTCGCCAGGCAAGCCAGCGGCTGGCCACGTTCGATCACGGCCAAGTCGGCCGGCGAGGGTTGCACCGCCGCCCCGGTGAGATCGGCGGCGGTCGAAATCATGGCCAGATCGAAATAGAGCTGTTCTTCCGGCGTCGCCTTTTGAAAAGCCGTGTGAATGCGAACCTGGTCGACCGGCGTGCCACCGTCCTGCGAATCGCGAACGGCTTTAATGGCCATTTCTCGCTGGCGGAACTTGGCCAACTCCAGGCCCACGCCGGCGGTCGTGAGCAGTACGCGCGGCGCCACTACCACCGCGCCGGCGTACGGCCAGGCCGTTTGCGTCTTGGTATCTTCAACCACCAGCAGCCGATAGGCGGGCAAACCCGCCGCCTTGGCCGCGGCCCAAGGATCGGCCGGCGCGGGCGGTGAGGTTGGTTGCGATGGCTCTTCAAGAACAATCGCCGGTGAACTGACCGATGGGGGCGGCGGCTCGAGCCGCTTCTCGGCGGGTGGGTTGGCGCCGCTACTTGGCGCAAGTTGTTCCGGGGCGGATGGCTTCGCGGGCACGGCCGCCGGCGGGCCCAATTCGCCGCCGCGGAACAGAAACACCCCGGCGGCGCCCAACAAAACACCGGCCGCGATGGCAACGTGAAGACGGGCAATTTGCGGGCGAGCGCGGGGCGCGGAGGCGGAGGCGCGCGAGACGTCGATGCCGAGGAGGGGCGCGGGCGAGACGGCTGTGCCGTCGGCGGGAAGTTCAAGCA
>DASVGM010000335.1:0-2726 GCA_036379555.1 Pirellulales bacterium
CGACGGCCATAGCGACGTCGACCGTTGGCGTTTTTCGGCCAAGAAAGGCGAGCGCTGGCTTATTCGCGTCTTTGCCGCGGCGCTTGGTTCCCCCATCGACGCGGCGGTTCGCCTGCTATCGATCGGCGAGGACGGACGGCCCGGCGAGGCCGAGCTGAGTGTGGACGACTCGCCGCTGGCCGATCACGATATTTTTGGCACCAGCTTTCGCGCCGGCGGCGGCCTGCCGGAAGCAATCGACCCGTCGTTCATCTGGGAGGCCAAGCGCGACGGCGATTACCTGCTGGAAATCCGCGACACCAGCGGCGCCGGCGGCCCGTTGGGCGTCTATCGCGTGGAGATCGAACCGCTGCGCAACGTGGTGCAAACGCTCTTGGCCAGCGCCACGTTCGATTGGACGGAATCGACGCGCGTGACCGGCTTGGCGGTTGCCCGTGGCAACCGTTGGACGATCGATCTGAGCTTGCCGCGCGGCCAGTGGAACGCTTTGGCCGGCGAGTTCGACCTGATTGCCAAGGGCTTGCCCGCGGGCGTGCGTCTGGTAACACCGCGAGTCAAAGCCGGCGCCACTCGCTGGCCCATTCAGCTTGTCGCCGACGCCGCGGCCGCGCCGGCCGGCGCCGTGTGTACGTTGGAAGCCCGTCCGACGGATTCCACGATCGCCGTTGAAACCCGCTGCCAGCAAAACGTGCCTTTTCTGAACCATCCGGGCGGCGACGCGCTGGGCATGGTGCAGACCGATCGCTACGTGGTCGGCGTCACCGACGCGGCGCCGTTTTCGCTCAACATTCAGCAGCCGACGGTCGCGCTGGTGCGCGGCGGCGAGCTGGCTATTGTAGTGAAGATCACACGGCACGCCGGTTTTGACGGAGTGGTCGAGATTCGCTGCGGAGGGCTGGACCACTCCATTTCAACGCCGCCGCCGATCGTCGTGCCTGCGGAACAAAGCGAGGCCGTGCTCGAATTGGGGGCCGACGCCAACGCCCCACTGGAAGCCATGCCTTTCTACGTCATCGGCGGCACGGTGCGCGACGACCTCGATCGTTTTCTCGGCACGGGCCACGTTTGGGTTTCGTCCGAAATAGTCGCCTTGAACATCGCTCAGCCGTACCTGGAACTGGCCGCGCAGCCCGATAGCATTCGCCGCGGCGAACGAAAAGCGTTCACCTGGACCGTGCGCCATCACACACCGTTCGAGGGCGAGGCGCATGTGACGCTGCTTGGTCTTCCCAAGGGCGTGGGCGTGGTTGGCCCGGCGCCCGTGTTGACGCGAGATTCGACGAGCGTATCGTTTGATTTGGCCGCCACCGACGAAGCGCTGCTGGGCCAGGTCAACGGCCTAACGTGCCTGGTGAGCGTGCCGGTCGGCGAGCAACAAATCGTGCAACGTACCGGCCGCGGGGCCTTACGAATTGATCCGGCAAAGGAGACGAAATGAATGTCTTGCAGTCTATTCTAATGTTTTGTCAACACGCATTGCGTATGGCGCATCGCTCCATGCCAACCCGAAGCGGACGATTTGATGTCGCGCGTTCCTCGGCCGCGGAGCGGCCAAAGGAGTGTAGCCGTGGGCGCCAGCCCGCGGAAAAACGAAACGAGACTCCACAAAGCCGCGGAGCGGCGACGGAGAAATTGCGGCTCCTTCCGCCGCCGCTCCGCGGCTTTGCGGGCCATGTCCATTCAAACCGCGGGCTAGCGCCCACGGCTACATTCCGAGCGCCGCTCCGCGGCGGCAAGCGGAAATCCGCCGGGCCAGCGCTCCTTGCGGCCTGCTGCGTGTGGTTGGCGATCGCCGCTTCGTTGACGGCCGAAGAGATCAGCTTTCGCCGCGACGTGATGCCGATTTTCTTTCGCTCCGGCTGTAATACCGGTACCTGCCACGGTGCCGCGCGAGGTCAAGACGGCTTCAGCCTGTCGCTGTTCGGCTACAATCCCCGGGGAGATTATTTTCGCATCGTGGAGGAAATACCCGGCCGGCGCGTCAACCTGGCCGCTCCCGAGCGCAGCCTCTTGCTGCGCAAAGCCACCGGAGCGGTGCCGCACACCGGTGGCAAATTGTTCGACGAGCAAAGCTCCTACTATCGAACCATGCTCGAATGGATTACAGCCGGCGCGCAGGACGACGCCGACACCGTGGCCGAACTGGCGGGTTTGGAACTGTCGACCGAGAAGTTGCAGTTTGAGAAGAAAGGCGCTCAGAGCCAGTTGCGGGCGATCGCCTCGTTTAGCGATGGCTCGCGGCGCGACGTTACCACGCTGGCCCGTTTTCATAGCAACAACTCAGGCATCGCCGGCATCGACGGCGATGGCCGCGTCACGGCCGCCGGTCCCGGCGATACGAACGTCTTCGCGCGCTTCGGCCGCTTCACGATCGGTTGCGAGGTGATCGTGCTGCCGCCGGCCGAAGGTTTTCAGTGGCCTAACCCGCCGACGGCGAACTACATCGACGAGCTGGTCTTTGATCGTTTGCACAAGCTGCGCGTCGCGCCATCGGAATTGTGCGACGACGAGACGTTTTTGCGGCGCGTCACGCTCGACCTGGCGGGCCGAGTGCCCACGGCCGAGGAGTACGCCGCGTTTCAATCCGACGCGAACCCCAAGAAGCGCGCCGCCAGAATCGACCAACTGCTGGCCGACGACGCCTTCGCCGATCTTTGGGCGGCGCTGTGGGCCGAACAGTTGCGCGTCATGGGGGGCAACTACGCGCCCATCGGCACGCACATCAA
>DASVGM010000336.1:0-8494 GCA_036379555.1 Pirellulales bacterium
CTAGAGGGCCTGGTCACTCCATTTCCCCTTTCCGCTCATCCCTCATCCCTCATCCCTCATCCCTCATCCCTCATCCTTCATCGCTCACCAGTACCCACCCCCCATCTTTACCGTTGCGGCGTATCTTGCACCTCGCCGCGGCGCCCGGCGCAAACCCAAGTCCGCCAAGCGTTTGCGGAACCGATCCGAGAACGCGATTTTTATTTCTGTCAACAGTGCATGTTTCCATGTCAACACCTTGCAACCGAACAAGGCGGCGCCGGCCTTCACAAATCTTCGCCGTACCCCGGCGGAAAAATACCGTCGTCCGCGATGTCCTCGCCGTCAAACTGGCCGAGCCAGTATTCGACCTCGCCAAACTCCGGCGCCGAAGGTTTCAGCGGCGCCGCCGGCTCGACTTGTCCGCCGGCCCCGCGCTGCCGGAGCAACTCTTCATACCAACGATCGCTGTCGATCGCCCTGGCGCGGCGGCGCTGGGCAGCGCGTTGCAGGCGATGATCGCTGGAAACCACCGTCAGCCGGCGGGGAGCATGGTCCGCGCGAATCAATTCTTCAATCAACTCGTCGGCGCTGGCATGAGCCGTGGCGAAGAGCACCGTCAGGCCGCGATGGGTGAGCTGCCGCGGCACGCCGGGCGGCGCCCGCCGCGCGTCAAATACCACCGTGGTGTTCGGCAACTCGGCCGCCGGGACAGACTCGGCCAGCAAGTTCAAAAGCGCCAACCGCGAGCGTTCCAGCCCCCCTCGCCCGACACCGCCGCCGAGAATGCCCGCCGCGTGGATCAAGTTATAGCCGTCAATGAGAATCGCCATGGCCGCCTGCCTGAAAGACTTGGCTACAAGCCTTTACCGTTTTATACTTTACAACAAGCGCGGTTTACAAGGGCGGCATTCACGGTCTCGTCATTGAATGGATTTTGTCACTCCCGGTTTACTCTTTGGGGCCGCGGCGGCGGCCGTGCCGATCGTGCTGCATCTGGTGATGCGGCAGCAGCCGCGGTATCTCGATTTTCCGGCTCTGCGGTTTGTGCGGGCACGTCAAAGCGCCAACCGCCGCCGTCTCAAGCTGCGGCATTTGCTGCTATTGCTGCTGCGCGTCGCCGCCTTGGCCATGTTGGCGCTCGCCTTGGCGCGGCCGAGCATCAAGGCCAGCGGCATCATTGGCGATCAAGAGGCGCCGGTCGCCGCGGCCCTGGTCTTTGATACTTCACCCCGCATGGACTACAAGGCCGATAACCAAACACGCCTGCAAGCGGCGCAAGAAATGGCCGGTTGGCTGCTAAAACAACTCCCGCCCGACAGCCTGGTGGCCGTTATCGACTCGGCGTTGGGGCAGCCGGTTTTTCAGGTCGATCTGGGAGCGGCCCAACAGCGTGTCAGCCGGCTGGAAACAACCGCCGCGCCGCGGCATCTCTGGGAAATCATCGAGCAAACGGCCGAACTGCTGATAAAAGGCGAGCCGCAGCGCAAGGACATGCCCGAACGGAAGGAGCTTTATATTTTTTCCGATCTGACCAAGCCGGAATGGGACGCGCAGGCGGCGGCGACCATGCGGCAGCGTTTGGCGGAGTTGGTGGGTTTGGGAGTGTATGTGATTGACGTGGGGGCGCGCGAGCCGCAAAACGTCGCGCTGGGCGAATTGCGGTTGTCGGCCGAAACGATTCCACGCAATCGCCCGTGGTCGATCGCCACCGAAGTTGTCAGCACCGGAGTTTCCGGCGAGCGTTCCGTCGAAGTCTACCTGCGGGGAGAAAACGAAACCGCCGAAAAACGCGCTCAGGAGATCGTCACCATCGGGGCCGGCGCCAGTCAGGGAATTGAGTTGGCCCTGGGGCCGCTCGATACCGGCACGCACCAAGGCTACGTGAGGTTGGTGGGGGCCGATGGGCTGGAGGTCGACAATCGCCGTTGGTTCACCATTGACGTAAAACCGCCCTGGAAGGTGTTGGCGGCCGCTTCACCGCCCGTCTTCGACCATACGCGCAACTTGACCGAAGCCCTGGCGCCCGAGGGATTGCGTCAAACCGGACGGGCCAAGTTCGATTGCACGACCGTTTCGCTCAAAGAGTTGCCACAGCAAACGCTCGATGATTTCGCCGTAGTCTGCCTCATCGACCCCGGCCCGTTGGACGACGGCATTTGGGAGCAGCTTGAGCACTACGCGGCGTCGGGCGGCGGCGTGGGCATTTTCTTGGGGGCGGCCGCCAAGCCCGATGCGCTGAAGTCCGACGCCGCGCGGAGCGTGCTGCCCGGCGAGTTGAGCGCGTTTCCCGTGAACAATCCCCAGGGCGACGTCTATTTCAACATCGTCAATGACGAGCATCCGCTGGTCGCCAAGTTTCGCCGGTTGCAAGGCTCGGTGCCGTGGGACGCATTTCCGATCTACAAATACTGGCTGCTGCGCAACCTGTCGCCGGGCACCTCCGAGGTGGCCCTTTACAGCACTCGCGAACCGGCCTTGGTGGAGCGGCCGCTGGGCAAGGGACACGTGGTGGTGATGACCACGCCGGTCTCGGCGGTCAATAGCGCCGGTGAGGAACCCTGGAACGATTTGGTCACCGGCTTGGGAAACTGGCCGTACATGATGCTGGTCGACCAGATTTGCGCGTATTTGGCCGGCAGCACCGAAGGGCAATTGAATTACCTGGCGGGCGAAACCGCGGTGCTGCGGCTCTCGGCCGACCAACGGGCCAGCGCCTTTTTGCTGGCGACTCCGCGCGGCGATACTTATCGGCAGGCGGCCGATCCTAGCAAACGCTCGCTTGTCGTGGCCTCAACGCAGTGGGTCGGCAATTATCGCCTGACGGCGGGCGGCGAAGAAGGAGGCATCGACCGCGGCTTCAGCATCAACCTGCCGATGAAAGCCAGCGACCTGACGCGCACCGATGAAGAGGGGCTGAAAGAGGTTTTTGGCGATACCGAGTTTCAGCTCGCCCAAAATCGCGACGAGATCGACCGCAAGATCAGCACCGGCCGCGTCGGCCGCGAACTGTTTCCGCTTTTGATCGCCCTGGTGGCCATTGTGCTGGCGGCTGAAAACCTGCTCGCCAATCGGTTCTATCGCGGCGAACGCGGCGCCGGATGAACGATTGATGGAGAACTTACGCCCGTTGAGCCGGCTGCAAGTTCGATACCTGCGTCATGGCCGCGATCACGAAATTGTCTTTTTCGGGGTAGACGTGGTTTACGGCCAGAACTCTCACGAGTTCTGCTACGCGTCAGCGCGCCGCCCACGCGAGGGCCGATGACTAATCCGGGATGGGCATGTTTCATCGCGGTCGGCCGGATTGTAGAATGCATAAACACGTTTTTCGTCGTGAGGCTTTGCGATGCCCAGTCCGTTTCCAGGTATGGATCCCTACCTCGAGCAATCGGGGGCGTGGAGCGATTTCCAAAGCACGTTCATCAACTATCTGCGCAATGCGATTAACGATCGCTTGCCCGGCGCCTACGATGCGCGCATTCAAGAGCGCGTCACGGTGATCGAGTCGTTCGACCGGCCGGGCAAGTCGATCGAGCCGGATGTACATATCGGACGAAAGGACGACGCCCCGGAGTGCGGAGCGCGGAGTCGCTTCGGTTCCGTCACGCTCGAGCCAGTCACCGTGCCGTTAATCATTCCCGAAAAGCAGCGACAGAATTACATCGAAATCTACGACTCCCCCGAACAAACGCTGGTCACGGTGATTGAGTTGCTGTCGCCGACCAACAAATCGCAAGGCCGCGCCGAATATCTGATCAAGCGCGACGTCATCCTCAGCGAGGAAGTTCATTTGGTTGAACTTGACCTATTGGTCAACGGCCAGCGCCTGCCCACCGCGGAACCGTTGCCGCAGGACGATTACTATGCGTTTGTCGCACGGCACGAGTGCCGCCCGCTGTGCGACGTTTATCATTGGAGCGTGCGGCAGCCGTTGCCGGCGGTGCCAATTCCCTTGAAGGTGCCGGACATGGACATCATTGTGGAGATGCAACCGGTGTTCGCTGAAGCGTTCGCCTGCGGACGTTATGAGCGGAGGCTGCGTTATGACGCCCCGCCGCGATCTCGGCTTTCACGGGCCGACCATTTGCGGATGACGGTGCCGTGGCATGAAATACAATAAGAACGCGGCCCGCTTGTCGAGTGGAGATTCATGTTGGCCGTCTATACGAACGAAGGAATTCAAGGATGTCTGCCAAGAAAAAACAGAGCTCGCCCACGGCGCGTCGGCCGAACAAGGTTCTTGATCGCCTCAGAGACAAACTGCAGCTTGATGAATCCGACTGGACGCGGTTTCTCACGCTGGCGGTGGCGGGTTTTGCTGAGTTTGAAATGGAATACGACCGTTGTGGCGTCGATGAACTCGAGCGACTGAGCTTGAAAAATGTGCCCAAGGAGTGGTTTTCCGACGCCGTGCCGTTCAGCTTTGCCGCCAGGCGCGTCTTTCGGCGTGGCCGTGCGAACTTGCACGGCGCCGTCGCCCGATATTTTTTGGGCTTGCTCGACGAACTTGGAACCGACCAACCGTATCCCGGTGGCATCGGCCTGGCCTGGCTGAAGCTGGCGGAGGCCGGCCTGGGCGAGTGCGTCCACCCGGCGACGATGGCGGAATTGGCCGTCTGGCATAGTGAGGAATTCTTGGACCATCTCAAGCTTGACGAGATGGCCGACGTCATCCGGCTGTGGCTCACCGCGCTCGAACAACCGACCGCCTGGGACGTCGCCGCGACGCTCGTCGCGGCCAACCGCGCGACCAGGCACAATCTACATACATTCCGACTGTTTGACAGCTTGATGGCGGCCGACTGGCTCGCCAGCGACGTAAAGACGGTCCTCTGTCGAGCGCTTTTGGAGTGTTCGCCGCAGAAGGACCAGTTCGATACACGTGTGCGGGAGATCAAGCATTCACTAAAGTCGGGCAAGTGGCTCAATGTTCCGGCGCTATTTGTCTCGCTGGCTGACTATCCGCTTGAGAGGCAGTTGCCCGGACTGCGGCGCCACGCCGTGCGCACCCTCGTTTTGAATCTCGGCGCGCCGCCTGAAGAGGTCATTGACGAGTTCTTTCTGTGGCGGCAAGACGCCTGGCCGCGCAGCCCCGACCTGGCGGCGGTGACCGAAGGCGTGCTCGAACTGGTCGACGTGTTCGCCGATCGACTCGGAGCCGAACGCGTGAAGAAGTTGGTTTCGCGCGCCTTGCGTCAGGCCAACAGCCAGGTTCGCTTGTCGGCCTATCGCGTCGGCTTGGCGCAGTTCGGCGTCGAATACGCGCGGCGCGCGCTGAAAGATGACTCGCGACCGGTGCGGAAGTGGGCCGAAAAAGCGCTGTCGGCCTCCAACAAATCACAGTTTCGCTCCCGCGTGGCGCGCAAGGCAACGAGTCAGACCCCAAACAACGATTGAAATCTCCGTCTCCTAATCATATCATGCGCTCTGCGTTAACCCGTCCTGTGACGCCTTGTTGCGAGGCCACCATGCGGCAAATCTTCTCCTTGTCGGTTCTTCACTTGGGCGTCTGCTGCATGTGCCTGCTGCTTGCGACCAGCGCGGTCCACGCGCAAAGAATCGTCGGTCGCGTGGTTGATTCGACGGGCGCACCGGTTGAGCGAGCCGCGATCCGTGTTTGGCGGAAGGTGAGCGACGTCAATGGGCGGAGCGAAAACGAGCTGCTGCGGATCGACGGCGTAGCCCAGTGGAAAACGGACGGCGACGGACGGTTTGAAACGCCGGAAATCGGCGAGGAAACGTCCGTTGTGCGCGTGGTCGCTCAGGCGGAAGGTTTGCTGGCCGGACGAAGCGGCTGGCTTTCGGCCGCCGACACAACGCGAATTGACTCCGGAAAAATCGTCCTGTCGCGGCTACATTCGGTCGAAGGCCGCGTCGTCGATCGCAATGGCCAGCCTGTCGGCGGCGTCATCGTATTCAACTCCGGCGATGCTCATCAACGCGTCGAAGCAAAGAGCGATTCAATGGGGCGCTTTGTTCTGCCAGGCCTGCCCCAAGGGCAGGTTTGCCTGTTCGCGGAGCATCCAAACCACCGTTTCACCGGAATGGTGGCGCCAAGCGCCGCGGAGGGAGTTGAATTGGTGTTGCCGCGATACGACGAAGACGTTGAACCGATCCACACGCTACCCGCGCCGCTGCCGGGCGACGAAGCAAAGCAACTCGGCCGCCGTGTGGTCGACGCCTACTTGGACGCGGCGGCGAACGATGGCGACACGACCAAAATGATGTCGCTCTTTGCACTGAGCTGGCTCGATTCGCTCGCCGCGATCGAACGGATCGACGCGATGTCGTTTTCTGATCGCGAGGAGCAGCAGCGCGTAAGGGAAGAAATCGTTTTTGGAGCGATCCAATGGCACGACTTTGATGATTGGAACGATCTGCATGCGCTGATTGAATCCGCCGGGGCGCCCGAGTCGAAGGCGGCCTGCTACACCTGCGCGGCCAGGCACCTGTTTGCCGGGGACCGCGCCGGCAAGCGACAACTGCTGGCCGAGTCATTGCTGCACGCGCGGGCCGTTTTCGAGCCGAAGCGCCGCGCGTTGGAACTTGTGAGGATTGCCGTGACGCTGTTCGACCTCGATCAGGGCGAAGAGGCCAAAAGCCTGACGCGCGAGGCGCTGGCCGTTCTCGACCCGTTGCCCATTTCGCATCGCGTAAGCTGGAACGTGACGGGAACAGTGGCTGAAGCGCTCGCCCGGTTCGACGTCGCGGCCGCAAGAGCGTTGCTCGACCGGCTGCACTACGACCATATCTTCGCCTACGAGCTCGGCCGCGTGGCGTGCGCAGCGGCTCTGTGCGACGTTGCTCAGGCCGAGCGGCTTTGGAAAGAATCGAGCGATCGGCCGACGATTGGACCCGACGATCTGGAGTGGCGCAATAGCGAACTGTTGGCTCCGTTCTGTTATCGCCAGGCCAAACGCGACGTCGCGGCGGCGCTGCGCATCGCCCGGGCCTTTGACGATGTGCCGACGCGAACCGAAGCTCTGGCGGCGGTGGCCCGCGCGCTTGCCGAGTCGGATGCCAATGCCGCGCGGCGCCTGGCGCGCCAGACACTTGCCGAGCAACCGACTGTGGGTCTGGCCGGGCGGCGTTGGAATCACATGTATACCGAGGCGGTGGCGCTCTGCCAATGGTTGCCGCTTCTTGAAACGCTCGATCCGCAGTTAGGTCGTGAGTTTCTCTGGCGGGCCGTGGCCTTACGGCCGTTGCGGCCGGTAGCGGAGTCGCTCGACGACGAAGTGGCGATGGCCGAGATCGCGCTGATCGGACTGGTCGCCCGTTACGACCGCCGCTTGGCCGAGACGCTGCTCGCTCCGTATCTCGCGCGTTTTGACGAATTAGCCGCCGCCTCAACGTCGATCGTGGGACTGACGATTTCCAACGTGGCTCTGGTTGATCCGCGCATCGCGGCGAACCTGATCGACCGCCTACCAGAGCCGCGCGACGGCAATCGCGATCGCGCTTACGGCTGGCCTCGCCTCATGTGGATGAACGCGCTGGCTGCGGACGACCATATTCGCTGGCAACTTGGCTATCGCGACCCATCGCGGTATGAATCATGGTGAAGGTGAATGGCTGCCAACAAAAATGAAAAGCCCGACGACGTTAAGGAAGTGGCCGAGTATCGCGTTAGCGCGGTGGCCTGTACACTCGACGACCCGGCCGGCGGGGCGCGTTGGAACTTCTCCGACAATCAAGGCGGCGACGCCAAACGCTGGCATGAGTTGAAGAAAGACGGCCGCCTCACGATCGACCCCTGGAGAAGATCGAGTTCGCGGCCGGCCATTGGCAAACCGGCGGCACCTGCGCCACGATCAAACTGACGGCCAAGTGACGGCGCTTTGCTTTCGACGGCACAATCGGGCTTCGCCTGAGGCGCGTTCTGCACGCACGGCGATTTTTTTCAAGCGGCGACCTGCGACGACGGCGGGCGATCGCCGACGCTTTGCTGCCTTCCCGCAGTGATTCAAGCAGTCCCGTCGCCATCGACGGGCGCGCATCGCTCCTATCTTCCTTGTCCTTCCGTCGCCGCAATCAATTCGGCAAACTCCCCGCGCATTCGCCTTAGCTCACGCACCAGCTTCTTCAAATTGAACGCCGTCACGGCCCACGTCATACACTCCGTCTTCACCGTCTCTAAACCTTAATCAAGCGAACCGCTTAGGTGCTTTCCGGGCTGCGGGCGGCGCGCAGCGGCGACCGGCCGGCGCTGGGGCCGTGTGAGGATTCGAGTTGTCGGTCGGTCATCAAAGTATGCTTTCTGGGGTAGGCGCCACGGCGAACCGGAACGGCCGAGTTCCGGCGTCAGTTGAGCGCGACGGGCGTCGGCCGTTCGACGCCGCGACGCGCCGGATCGTCAGCAATGCAACGGACGGCCGAGACGCGCGGCGAGGCGAAAGAACACGCTTTGCCAGCGGTTCCAGGCCAACATGCGATGCACGATCTTGCGACCCGTCCGCACCACCTGGCAAGGAATCCGCACGAACGAGTTCACGAAGGTGCGAAACTCCAT
>DASVGM010000337.1:0-3975 GCA_036379555.1 Pirellulales bacterium
CTGGGTCTAGTGTGGCGTCAATCTTGTTTTTTGGGGTAGAGATCCAAACGCCGACGTGCCGTAGGGTGGGCAATGCCCACCATGCGCTCATGGTGGGCAATGCCCACCCTACATGCTCACAATCCCAAAAATCAAAGTTGACGCCACATTAGCCAGTCAGTCAGCGCTCGACGGGGGGCAAGCCCCGTCGTGGCAGAACCAATCCGGCATCAGGCGAGCCGCCTGGCAAAATCGTCGTTGGCGCAGGCCAGTCCGTGCCCTCTTGGTCCGCCACCGTTGGCCGTATGCCATGCATGGCTTTTGGCGGCGCGTGTTCCACCGTTCCCGGCCGTATTTCAATGGCATCGTCCGGCATTATCGGCGAGGGTGGCAACACCACGCCTCTGCCCCAAGGCTCGATCACTTGAAATTTGCCGAAGACCGCCAATTCGTTCAGCGGCACCCAGGCGAGCATGAACAGGGCCTGCCGCGCCACGGCGAGAAAGTGGGGCTGGTCTTTTAATAAATCATCGCCAGGTTCGGTGCCCACCAGCACGCTGCGGTGACGGCAAGAACCCGGAAATCTTTGCTCAATCATCCGGCGCGCGACATCATCCAGCACGAAAAGCAACGCATCGCTCTCCGCGGTCATATTGACGCGCAGCCAGAGAAGCTGGCCCAGTGAAGGCTGCTGGTCGGTCTCTCGCACCAGCCAGCGGTCGCCGGTGCGGCGTTTCAATTGCTTGGCGGCGTTCTCGGCGTCGGCACGCGATTCCCAGACGTAGAGCCAGCCATTCTGGCCCTGCGGCGCCGGCAGACGCGGCACGCGGTCGAGCGGTATTTCTCGTTTCAACAATTCAGGCGCGATGAGCCGAGCATCTTCGTCCGGATAAACCGCCGCGTTTAATGGCGCCTCGCGACAGATCGTAAATGGCATTGGAAAAACCTCCGCCCCTGATTATCGCCGCCAGCTCGTATCAAAGCAACAACGGTCAACCCTTCATGTTGCGATTTGAGCCGGTGCCGGATTCCAGCCATGGTCACTTCCATCACTAGCGAGCGCTGAGGCTCGCCACGCGACTGGTTGAACTGGCGCCGGCTTGTTCGAGTTTTTCAAACAGCGTGCCTTGGGTGTAAACGTCCGGCAAGACAATCGGCTCGTTCGGCCGCCCGGCCGGAAAGATGGCCATGAACGGAATGGTCTTGGCGCCCAGACTATTCAGCAGGGCTTGCTCTTCAGCCGGGTATTCCGTGAGGTCGGCCACCATCGCCACGATGCCGCGGCGTTCGATGAAATCTTTCGTCTTAGGCGTGTTTAATACAACGTGTTCCAGGTATTTGCAATTCGGGCACCAATCGGCGGTGAAATCGAGCATCACCGTTTTGCCTTCAGCCGTAAGCTGCGTCAGCTCGTCGATCGAAAACTTCCGCCACGCCAAACTATCGGCCGTCTGCGGCCCCAACCATTGAAAGCCAAGCGCGCCGATGATTCCGGCCACGGCAATGCCCACGCCCCATGAACGCAACTTCGCCGGCAGTTCGGCATAGACCGGCGTGCGGCCAATCCACCAGACGCCCGCCCAAATACCGAACAACAAGGCCAACGTCGGAATGAAATAGTCGGGCCGCACCAGCCGCATCAAATAAACAACCGTGCCCAGCAACACAAAGCCCATCACCTGCTTGAACGTGTCCATCCAGGCGCCCGGCTTGGGCAGCCAACGCAGCAATTGCGGAAACGCCCCGATGAGCAAATATGGACTGGCCATGCCCAACCCGATGCTGGCGAACATCAGATAGATGACCGCCGGCGGCTGCGCCAAGGCGAAGCCCAAGGCGGTGCCCAAATAAGGGCCGCTGCACGGAGTGGCCAGCACGGTGGTGATGGCGCCTTTGGCGAAGGCGCCGGTGAATCCTTCTTTGGAGGCCAACTGGTTGGCCGTGCTGCCGCCGACAAAACCGGGAATGGGAATCTCCCAAATCCCCAGAAAACTGAGCGCCATGGCAAACACCAGGGCCGCCAAGGTGACGTTGAAGCCCACATAAGAGAATTGCTGTCCCCAACCAAAATCGAGGCCAAACCACGTTCGCAAGACCACCGGCACGGTGGCCAGCACCATGAACACGCTCAGCATGCCCAAGGCATACCAAAGGTTCAACACAAACGCCCGGCCGCGGCTGTGCCCGCTCTGCTCAAAAAAAGAGAGAATCTTCAGCCCGATGACGGGCAATACGCAAGGCATGACGTTCAAAATCAACCCGCCGAGAAAGCCGAACCCCATCATCCGCGGCAGCGAAACCGAACCGCCGTCGAGGGCGGCCGGTTTGAATTGGTTGACATCGAGCGAACTGGTTTTGCCTACCGTGCCGCGCGCGGCGGCGGGCTGCGTCACCAGTTTTTGCACTTCGGTGTATTTGTGCTTGGCGTCGAATTTCAGCGGAACCTGCCCATCGACCGTTTGCGCGCCAAGCGTCACCTGGGCCGAAAAGCCCAACGCCGACGGGTTTTGGCAACTCTTGGCCGTGCAGATTTGGTAGCCCAACAAACCTTCGATCGTCAACGGGCCGCGCTTGGCGGCCGGCGCCGCTTTCAACTCGACCGTCCATGTCACCGGCTCTTCGTGAATGCGCACCGAACTGACTTGATCGGCCGCGGCCGGCACGCTTGGCACGGCGGGTCCGTTCTTCAAGCCGGAATCGTCGGTCAGAGCCAGGAGCGTCGGCCGGGCGCCCACGGCCGAGGCGGGCGCCTTGTCGCTCATCTCATATATGTGCCAACCGGCGGCCGGTTCGGCGGCGATGACCAGCTTGAACTTGCCGCCCGGCACGATGACCCGCGGAGTGACATAGCCGCGAAAGGTTATATCACCGGCCTTGTGTACGCCAACATTGCCGGCGTCGGCGGACTGGCTCGTGGCGGCTTCCTTGGCGGCGGCTTCCTTGGGGGCCGGCTTTTTGGCCGCGGCGTAGCTGGCCGTGAACGAAAAATCCTTGGGAATACTGCATTGCTGGCCGCTGCACGTTTGCGCGAACAATTTACCGCTGATTTTCAGTTGCCCGGCATCGACACCCGCGGCCAACTCGATGGGCGCGGTCCAGGTGACGGCGCCTTCGTGTTCCTCCAGGGGCAATCCGGGGTAGGCTTTTTCATCGACGAGCGACTTTGGCGGCGCGGACGGCTTAAAGTCGCCTTTGAGCGTGTATTTTTTGCTGGGATCGAGCTTGATTTGGCTGCGAACCGGGCCGCCCTTGCGTTGGGTGATCGAGTAAATGTGCCAATCCGCGGCGATTTCGGCCGTGATGGAGAGCTTTCCCGCCCGGCTTTTTTGGTCGGCGGTGAAGCTGGCACTGACGGCGATCAACTCTTCATCGCCGCCGCCGCCCGACAAGACGCTTTGCAATGAGTTGAGGTCGGCATTCTGGGCGACCACGGGCGAAGCGAGGTTCGCCTGCGCAGCCAGCCAGAAAAGCACGCCTATAGTAAGACAAAGTTTTCGCATAGCACTTCCCTTGCCGCTAAATGGTGGCCAAAACTGTGGTAACTATGATTTTAGAGGCCCGTCTATTGCCCGGTCAATGGTAAAGCCCCAGCCCGGACGGTTCATTAGCCCAATGAACTAGCGACCCGCGGGACGAACCGCTTTCGGACGCAGTGAGGGCGGCGGCAATTCCGGCGGCTCTTTCAAGGTGATGGAAATCTTCCGTGGTTCGCCGCCCCGCTTGAAGAATGGCAAATGAAGAATGGCAAATGAGGCAAATGAAGACACCCATCCCTGAAAGAGTATTTGGTGTCAAGGGCCTCCCGGCGATTTTTTTTGCGAGGTCTCCTCGCTCGATGCGTTTTGCTCGTTAGAATAAGGTTGGACTGGGCGGAGGATAGGGCAACGGTGGGAACCGAGCGTGAGCGCCGACCCAGTGGCCGAGACGAAGGGCGCGCGGTTGAATGCCGCGCGCTTTTCTTCTCGGCCCTTCCCCTTCGGATCGGCGCCAAAGCGA
>DASVGM010000338.1:0-6778 GCA_036379555.1 Pirellulales bacterium
GGCGCGATAACCGCCACCGCCCGACGAGCGCCAACCGCCGTCGCCAACTCCGCCAACTCGTTGAGCTTGATCAGCTCAGCTTCAAAACCCGCTTCGCTCTGCCATTCAATCGGCAGTGGAAACGTCCCGATCTTCAGTTTCGCGCTGTCGATCAAGCGTCTGGCACGCGGCAGTCCGAATGTTTTGACTTCGGTGGCAAACTCGGCAAGGTCCACGTTAATGCCGCGAAATCCGAACGAAAGCGCTAATTCGATGGTCTCACTTTGGGTCGGCGACAGGCCCAGCGCCTTGGCGTCCAGATTCTTAAACATTGATCTACTCCGGGGCGAAATTGACGGAAACCATTGATTATGCCACAGTCGGGCCGTGCCTTAAAGAGCTATTATTCGGAAAGAATTCACCCTTGGTGGGCGATGACCACCCTACAAGAGCCGCCATTTACAAACTAAGCTATGAAATAGCACGAAACCCGTGAATCCATGACCTCACAACTTCATTTACTGCTGCTGGCGGTGATCCAAGGCATCGGCGAGTTCTTACCGATCAGCTCTTCTGGTCACTTATTGCTGGCCAACGAGGTGTGGAAGCGCGCCGGGGGCGAACCGCTCACAAATCTGCTGGGCGCTGAAATCGTGCTGCACGGCGGAACATTGCTGTCGATTTTGGTGGTGTATCGGCGGCGTATCGTGGGGTTGTTGGCGGAAGATCGCCGCATGATCGGGCTGTTGCTGCTGGGAACGCTGCCCGCCGTCATTGTGGGGTTGCCGCTTCATGAAGTGAGCGTGCTGAAAGAATGGCTGCAAAACTCTTTTCTCGCCGGCTGCCTGCTCCCGTGTACCGGCCTGCTGCTGTTATGGTCGGGGCGGCGCCCAGAAGGCCTTACCGAATATCGCCAGATTACGCCGCGGCAGGCGTGGCTGATTGGCATGGCGCAAGCGTTGGCGATCTTGCCCGGCATTTCTCGCAGCGGGGCCACGATTGTCGCCGGGCTTGGCCTGGGATTGCGTCGCGACGCGGCCGCGTCTTTTTCGTTTCTGCTGGCGATTCCCGCCATTCTGGGGGCCGTGGTTCTGGAGGCGAAAGATTTCGCTCTCGTTGGCGCGAGCATGAACGAAATCGTTCCGTTGTTGGGGGCGGCGGGCGTTTCGTTCGCGGTTGGCATCGTGGCGCTGGCACTGTTATTGCGTTGGCTACGACAAGGAAGGCTGCAGCCGATGGCCTGGTGGTGTATTGTCGTGGGAAGCGCCTTCATCGCCTGGCGGTTGGCGGGTACACCTTGGCCTGGATCCTGATTGCGTGATTGCGCAAAAGCCCGGCCTTAGGATGTTCCGATAACATAAAGTGTGATATAAGCCCGGATGATCTACTGTACGGCAACTGAAACTCGATTCAATCTGCCTAAGTGACCGATCTTGAACAAGGAGCGGTTGGTCTGAACGCAACCGCGTTTGGCCGGCGACGTCCTTTGGCAGTGAGATGGAACGATGAATCGGAAACGCGCGCCTGCAACCTGGCCTTTCGTTTTGGCGCTGATCGTGGCGTTTGCGCTCGATGGGTTGAGTTGGACGCCCCGCGCCACGGCGGTCGAACCACGCGCGGAACAAGCCGCTTCCCCGGCGGCAAATTCTCGGCCAGCAGCTTCCGCTCGCCAGCGAATTTACGTCCAGGCGCATCAGGCGACCAAGCCCCACGACTGGGACGAAGCCAATTTTTGGGACGAGCCGACCGCGCTTTTGGACGAGATTGACAACTTGGCGAGCGACTGCGAAACCGGGCTATGGGCGGCGCAGGTGGGCGATTTGGTGCGCGAGCTTTGCCGGCAACAAGACTGGCAATCGCCCCGTACGGCCCTGATCTTGAAACAATTGCGCGACCTCGTCGACGCCAATCATCCGTTGTTGGCGTCGCCGCTTGATTCGCCCTACGCCGGCAATTTGCGGCGTATGCGCTACGCGGTGCTCCGCCGCATCGATCTATGGGAATTGGTGCCGGAATTGGCCGCGACGCGGCGCGGCGGCGGCCGCGGCCAAATGGTGTCGCTCAGCAACGGGCCGCTTCGCGAAGCCGAAGCGCCGGCGAACATCACGCGGCTGCTGTCAGACCTGGAGCGCTTCGAGCAAACCGGCCTGACCGACGACGGTCGCGATATTGTGTCGGATGTGTCGCGGCTTTTGGCTCGCGACGAAACATTGGCGGCCCGCACCCACCGCTGGTTGGACTGGAACTACCGCAATTCAAACCTGCGCGTGGTCTGTTCGCAGCAGTTAATGAACCGGCTGGTGCCGACGCCGCCGGCCGTCGAAGCGCCCGTGCATGACCGCATCCTGGGCATTCCGACGCGCGGCTGGAGCACCTCGACGGCGCAGTTGAGCATTCACATGATACCCGATCCGCGGACAGTTCGCTTCACCATCGAGGCCAAAGGCTTCGTGCTGGCGCGAACCGCGTCGCGGCGCGATCCGGTGACGGTTTACAGCAACAGCGACTCGGCCTACTTGGCGCGCAAACAGGTTCAATTGACCGATGAGGGCCTGAAGACCTGGCCCGCCGAAGTGGAGGTTTCCAACAATTCCCGGCTGCGCGGCATTGAAACCGATTTTGACGACATTCCGCTGATTGGCGCCCTGGTGGAGAGCATCGCCCGGCACAAGCACGCGGAGAGCGAGCCGGCGGTTCGCCGCGTGGCCCGCCGCAAGGTGGCTTCGCGCGTGGAAGAAGAAGTGGAGGCGGCCATCGAACCCAAGCTGGCGCGTCTCCGGCAACAGTATCGCGAGCGTGTGGTATCGCCCTTGGAGGGGCTTTCGCTGGCGGCGTCGATCATTGAAATGCAGACGACCGATGCCCGCCTGACCAGCCGCTTGCGGTTGGCGGCTGACGAGCAGCTTGCCGCCAGCACGCCGCGGCCAATGGCCTTGGCCGGCAGTTTGGCCAGCCTGCAAATGCACCAATCGCTGGCCAACAACATCTGCGATCGTGTCGATCTTGACGGGCATACTTTTACCTTGCCTGGGTTGCAGCAGCGGCTGGTCAAAGCGTTTCGCTTGGCGCCGGAAGTGCTGTCGGAAGAGTATCCCAGCGACTTGCTGATTCAGTTTGCCCCACGCGACGCCTTGACGGTGCGCTTTGAGGCGGGGCATATCGAGCTGACGCTGGGCGTGGCGGAGTTGCGGAAACCACCCAAGGTTTGGCGCGACTTTCAGGTACGCGTGTGTTATCGGCCGCAGGTCCACGGGCTTGACGTCCGTTTTGTGCGCGACGGCACGGTGCAGCTTAGGGGGGAGCATTTTGGACGCGATCCGCAGATCGCCCTACGCGGCATTTTCAGCAAAGTCTTTTCGCACGACCGCGAATTGGTGCTCGTAAACCATTCCATCTTGGCCGATCCCCGTCTCACCGGCCTGGCCGTAACCCAATGCGTGTTGAGCGATGGTTGGATTGGCATCTCCTTAGGCGTTGCTCAAACGACGAATCAGGCTCTGCGGCGCGTCGGCCCGTTGTATTAAGCAAGGGTCATGCATTGGCCCGTAGCAGACTTCGTGAGAAGTCTGGCCGTCGCCGTAGTTTACGGCCAGAACTCTCACGAGTTCCGCTACGCGGAGTGCGCCGCCCACGCGAGGCCCGATGAATCATCCGGGCTAGTGTCTTGTCCAGAGTAAATCTTCGGGTTCGACGCGACTGGAGGATGGGCCTCCTGGCCCGTCACGTTCGATTGGTGACGGGCTAGGAAGCCCATCCTACACGGCGACCGCCGCGGCGACACCCAAAAATCTAGCGTGGACAAGGCACTAGGAGCAAAAGGCGACTGTCCGATGCCGGCGCCGCCAGTCATGAATCATCCGGGCTAAAGCCAATGGTTATGACGAACGTGCTGATTGTGGCAAAAACGCTCATTGTTCCTTCGCTCATGTGGCAAAAAGTAACCTACCTATTGATAGAGGCGATGCCCCACGCGAATGAACATGAATTTCCATGACGGCTGAACACGAGCGGCTACGACAAATCACCGACGATGCCGGCGGCTGGCGCCGCTGGGGGCCTTACGTGGCTGATCGCTCCTGGGCCACCGTGCGCGAAGATTACAGCGCCAATGGCGACGCCTGGAATTATCTGCCGCACGATCTGGCGCGCAGCAAGGCCTATCGTTGGGGTGACGACGGCATCGCCGGCATCTGTGATCGCTATCAGCTTCTCGTCTTCGCGCCGGCCTTTTGGAACCGCCGCGATCCGATTCTCAAGGAGCGTCTCTTCGGCCTCACGCCCCACGAAGGCAACCACGGCGAAGACGTCAAAGAGTACTACTTTCACCTCGACAACACGCCCACCCACTCCTACATGCGGTTCTTATACAAATATCCGCACGCGGAGTTTCCCTACCAGCGGCTCGTCGACGAGAATGTCCGTCGTCACGGCCAGGGTGAAGAATATGAACTACTCGACACGGGCGTTTTCGACGACAACCGCTACTTCGACATCGTCATTGAATATGCAAAAGGCGATCCGGAAGACCTCTGCATTCGCATCGAAGCCTTCAACCGCGGACCCGAACCCGCCTCGATCGACCTGATACCGCAGCTTTGGTTCCGCAATATTTGGAGTTGGTCGGAAAAGCCCGATCCAACCCCGGTCATTCGTCGCGGACAGGGGGCAAGCGATTCTCTTTCGCTCATCGCCGATGATTCGCTGCTCGTCACGCCGCGAACCATCCCACACACTTACCGTGTTGGCACGCGCGTGCTGCATGCTCCCGCGGGCGGCGAGCCGATGTTCACCGACAACGAAACCAACGGCCCGCGGGTCTTCGGCCCAGGCAACGCCAGCCGCTCGGCCTACGTCAAAGACGCCTTTCACCGCGCCATCGTGCATGGCGAGCGGTGTTTGCATCCCGGCGCGAGCGGCACCAAGGCGGGCATCCATTACCGTTTTGACGACGTGCCGCCCGGCTGCGCCGTCAGCGTCCGCTTGCGATTGACGGATTACCGCGCGCTGGCGGATCCGTTGGACATCGACCAGATCATCGACAAACGCCGCGCCGAGGCCGACGCGTTTTACGAAGTGCTGCATGCCAAAAGCGCGAGCGAAGACGAGCGGCGCGTGCAGCGACAGGCCTGGGCCGGCCTGCTCTGGACGAAGCAAAGCTACATCTTCGACGTGGCCGTTTGGCTCGACGGCGACAATCCGCAAACGCCGCCGCCCGACAGCCGCGACGCCATTCGCAACCATCATTGGCGGCACTTGAACTCGCTGCGCGTGATGACGGTGCCCGACAAATGGGAGTATCCCTGGTTTGCCGCCTGGGATCTGGCGTTTCAGTGCGTGGCTTTGGCGCACGTCGATCCGCAATTCGCCATCGACCAGCTCAGCGTGTTGTTGTTCGAGCAGTTTCAGCACGCCAACGGCCAGATACCGGCTTATGAATGGGAGTTTTCCGATTTGAATCCGCCGGTGCATGCCTGGTCGGTGTGGCGCGTGTACAACATGGCCCGCATTCGCACCGGGCATGCCGATCGTCCTTTTCTCGAACGTTGCTTTCACAAGCTGCTCACCAACTTCACCTGGTGGGTCAATCGCGTCGATCGCCGCGGCAACAACGTGTTTGAAGGCGGCTTTTTGGGACTGGACAACATCACCGTTTTCGATCGCAGCGACGCGCGCACCGACGGCGCGGTGCTGGAACAGTCCGACACCACCGGCTGGATGGGCATGTTCTGCTTGAACATGATGCGCATCGCCTTGGAATTGGCCAAAGAGAACTCGGTTTACGAGGGCATGGCCATTAAGTTCTTTGAGCATTACACCTACATCGCCGCGGCGATGAAAAACATGCGCGGCGGCGGCATTCCGCTCTGGAACGAACAGGACGGCTTTTTTTACGACGTGTTGCGCTACGCCGACGGCGGCGCCGAGCCGTTTCGCGTGCGCTCGCTCGTGGGGCTGATACCGCTGTTCGCCGTCGAGCGTTTGGAAACGAACTGGATCGAACCGTTCCGCGAATTCACGAGCAGCTTGCATTGGTTTTTGGAAAACCGACATGAGCTGGTGAAAGACGTGGTGCATACCACCGAACGCAACGGCGAGCTGACCTACGTGCTGACCATCGTCGACAACAATCAGCTTGCCCGGCTGCTGTCGTATGTTTTTGACCCCAACGAGTTCTTGAGCGAGCATGGCATTCGCAGCCTGTCTCGGGCGCACTTGCAATCGCCGTTTCGCTTCCGCGGCCGCACGGTCGATTATGAACCGGCCGAGGCCGTGTCGAAACTGAAAGGCGGCAACTCCAACTGGCGCGGGCCGATTTGGCTGCCGACCAATTTCTTGCTGATTGAGTCGCTGCGCAAACTCGGCACGGCCTACGGGCCAGACTTTCGCGTACCCTGCACCGGCCGCGCGGGGCCCGGCCTGACGTTTTCGGAAATGGCGCAGGAGATTGCCGATCGGTTGATCGCGCTCTTCAAACGCGACGCCCAGGGCCGCCGTCCTTTGTACGGCGCCGCCGAGAAATTTCAGACTGATCCGCACTGGAAAGATTTGATCCTTTTCTATGAATATTTTAACGGCGAAAACGGCGCGGGACTAGGCGCTTCGCACCAAACCGGCTGGACTGCTTTGGCCGCCTCGCTCATCGACGAGTGGCGCGAAACCGGCAAGGGCGGCTAGCCTCTTGTCCAGACGCAAACTTGGGGTTCGACGCGGCTGGAGGATGGGCCTGGCCTGCGCAAAATCGGTTGTCGTGCCCCGACTTCCTTGATACTAGATTCATTCCGCCACGATCGGGGCTTGC
>DASVGM010000339.1:0-10463 GCA_036379555.1 Pirellulales bacterium
AGGAATGAGACAATCGGTGCCACCGGAGGATGGGCCTCCTGGCCCGTCACCAGCCAAGGTGACGGGCTAGGAAGCCCATCCTCCCCGAGCGCGTGAAAACGTCTCATTCCTGCCCGCGTGCGGTATAAGTCGTCCTTGCACGTTGCTCCGGTTATCCGGTCGGGCGCGAAGCTAACGAAGTTTCAAGGTTTGCCTGTCAATCGCTTGTGACCTAGCTTTGAGCAAGAAGCCAAGACATCATTGCCGGAACATTTTGAGATGGCCCATTTGCCACCAACAAACGTCAGCGCGGGCGGTTTGTTCGCGCCTGCAAACTCCCTGCTTTCCCCCGCCGGCGGTCTGACGCCGATCGCGACGGCCGTTCGCCCGCCATCGAGCGTCGGCGCCGAGGAAAGCATTGAAAACCAGTTGATTGAAGTGCGGTTGGGCGTTGCCACCAGCCTCTACCGTGCCTTGCGGTGGAAACACGAGCCGACGGCTCGGCATTGCTGGCGCGTGACGATGGCGTGCTCGGCATGGTCGGGCCGCAGGGGGCTTTCCGCAAGCGAACACGATGAGATCGAGTTGGCGGCGCTGCTGCACGATATCGGCAAAATCGGCATTCCTGATGGCATTATCACCAAGCCCGCCCCGCTGGCCCCGGAAGAAGCGGCCATCATGGATACGCATTGGGGCATGGGCCAGGAGATTCTGCGCAGCAGTTGCGCCTCGCCCGCGGTGCTCAATATCGTGGCCGCCGCCGCCACCTGGTTCGACGGCAGCAAACGGCATATTGAACGCTCCACCGCTGAGTTGCCGCTGGGCGGCCGCATGCTGGCCATTGCCGACGCGTTTGACGCCATGATGTCGGAGCATGTCTATCGGCGGGCCTTCTCACGCGAGCGAGCCTTCCACGAGCTGTATCGTTGCGCCGGCACGCAATTCGATCCCGAACTGGTCAATGAATTCATCGAGACGCATGAATTCGATCTGGCGCGGCTGCGTGAAACGGTCGAGCGCCGCTGGCTGAACGCCCTGGAGCCCGAAGCCGCCGATCGGCAGTGGCGCTACCGGGAATCGGCAGTTGATCCCGCGCCGGTTCACGCCCTGTCCTTGTTTCAGCAGCGACTGTTGACCAACATGTACGATGCCGTGATCTTTCTCGACGGTAGCGGAAAGATCATCGAATGGAACCGCGGCGCCGAGCGTCTGACTGGCATTAGCGGCAGCAGCGTTTATCAACGCGCCTGGCTGCCGAGCGTCGTCGAGTTGGCCGACGAAAGCGGCCAGCGGTTCTCCGACGCCGACTGCCCGGTGATGCAAACGCTGCGCAGCGGCGTGCAATGGCTGCGGCGGCTGAAGCTGCATGGCCGCGGCAATCAGCAATTGGCTGTCGACGCGCACGCCATTCCGGTGCTCTGCGGCGACGGCATCACGCGCGGCGTGGCGTTGGTGCTGCACGACGCGACCTCGGAAATCTCCCTCGAGGCGCGCTGCGAAAACCTCAAAGAGAAGGCCACGAAGGATCCATTGACGCAAGTCTCCAACCGGGCGGAGTTCGATCGCGTTCACGCGCGCTTTGTCGCGACTCATCTCGAAACGCGGCTGCCGTGCAGCCTGATCATCAGCGATATCGACCGTTTCAAGCTGGTGAACGACAACTATGGCCACCCGGCCGGCGACGCCATCATTCAATGCTTCGCGCGGTTATTGAAAAACTCTTCGCGTCCCGGCGATCTGGTGGCCCGCTACGGCGGCGAAGAATTTGTGTTGCTGTGCGCCGATTGCGACAACGAAGCCGCCGTGCGGCGCGCCGAGGAGCTGCGCAAGGCGTTCAGCCATATCGACCAGCCGGCCTTGGGGGGGCGCCGCGTGACGGCGAGTTTCGGCGTCACGGAGATTCAGCCCGGCGATACGCCCGCAATTATGTTGCGCCGCGCCGACCGGGCTTTGCTCGACGCCAAGAAGAACGGCCGCAACCGCGTGGTGCAGCTTGGCAGCGGGGGCGAGCAACAGCACGACGAATCGCCGCGGGAAAAGCGCCCGGGCGACAATCCCTTGGCCGAGCGTGTGCTGACCAGCGAAGCTCCCTTGGGAGTGTGCATCGAGAAACTGCGCGGTTTCGTTTCCGACCAGCAAGGCGTTATTGAGTCGATCAAGAACAACACGGCGCGAGTGCGCATCGGCGGCGATAGCGGCGGTTCGTTCTTCCGCCGCATGACCGATCGGCCCATACGGCTGGTGATTGAAGTTCAATTTGTCGACGTTTCGCAAGACCAGCGCGGCGGTGGAGAGCGGCAATATGGCAACGCTCGCACGCGGATTCACGTCAGCATCGCGCCGCGCCGCGGACGTGATCGTCGCCGCGTGCAATTACAAGAGCGATCGCGGCAATTGCTGATCAGCCTGCGGTCGTACCTGATGGCCGCCGAATGCGAGAGTTAGAGGCTATCGGAAAACTCACCGTGGGGCGGGCCGCCGGCCCGTCCGGAAGCGAAAGACGGCTCAGCGAGCCGCCCCACATTACGGTCGGTGCGCAGTGCAGCACTACGCCGAAAGCACGTGCTGCCAGGTAAAATCGCCGATCGAGCCTTGCTCGCTGCCGGCGGCAAGCTGCTGCGAAATCTCCGGGGCGATCCGTTCCAGATCCGCCTCGGAGCGTGAGGGTGCGAACATCCAGGCATGGCACTGCCATTGCGCGGCGTCACAGCCGAATTGTATCTGCCCGATGCCCTCGTCGCCCCGCTGCCAAACTTCAACAAGCGCGTTGGGTTGCATAAGAAAGTCCCTTCATCTTTGGACACCTTGATTGTAGCTTATTGTGGCGCCAACGCCAGTGCCGCGGACAATATCTTTTCCGCGGAGGTTTGTAAATGCGCATCTCCCCCGTCGAACGCGGCCCTACCCGCCTCCGCACCATCGCGATAGGATGCGGCTTTCAACCTCAACGGCACGGGAAAGCGGTGAAACATGCGCAGCTACAACGCGATTGTGGTCGGCCTGGGCGGCGTGGGCGGCGCGGCGCTGTGCCACCTTGCGCGGCGCGGGCTGCGCGTGCTGGGCATCGAACGCTTTTCGCCCGGCCATGCGCTGGGTAGTTCGCATGGCGGCACGCGCATCATCCGGCAAGCCTATTTTGAACACGCCGATTACGTGCCCCTCGTGTTGCGGGCTTGGCAGCTTTGGGAGGAACTAGGCCGGCAGCGCGGCGAGCCGATGTTTGAGCAAGTCGGCCTGCTGCAAGTCGGCGCCGCCGAGGGGGACGTTATCAACGGCGTGCTCGGCTGCGCGCGCAAGCACGCCTTGGAAGTCGAAAAGCTCGCGGCCGGCGAGATCGAAAGCCGCTGGCCCGGTTTTCGCGTGCCCGCTGGAATGATCGGCGCGTATGAACGCCGCGCGGGTTATTTGCATGTCGAACGCGGCGTGCTGGCGCACCTCGCCGAGGCCGCCACGGCCGGCGCCGAGTGCTTGTTTGAGCAAACCGTCCACGGTTGGCGGCGCGATGGCGAGGGAGTCGTTGTTTCGACCTCTGCCGGCGAGTTTCGAGCCGACAAACTGGTGTTGGCCGCGGGCCCCTGGGCCGCCGGCTTGCTCGCCGATCTCGCAGTTGGATTGCAGGTTTTGCGGAAGCCGGTCTTTTGGCTGGCAACGCATGACGACCGCTATCGGGCCGCAGAGGGATGCCCGTGCTACTTATTTGAATTACCCACGGGCATCTTTTACGGCATTCCGCAAATTGACGACCGCGGTGTGAAAGTGGCTCAACACACCGCCGGCGATGCCGTAACCGATCCGCTGCTGGTCGACCGCGGCCTGCACGCCGACGACGAACGGCTTGTGCGCGATTTCGCCGCCGAGTGTTTGCCGGCGGCCGGGGGCCGGGTGCGCGACCATTCCGTGTGCATGTATACAATGACCCCAGACGCGAATTTCATCATTGATCTTCACCCCGATATGCCCCAGGTCATCATCATCGCGGGACTTTCCGGGCATGGTTTTAAGTTTATTCCGGTCTTAGGCGAGATCGCCGCCGATCTTGTGATTGACGGCGCGACTGCGTTGCCGATTGACTTTCTAAGCTTGAGTCGATTTTGTTGAGATGCCTTGAATTCCGTTTTCCTTCGTCTCTAGCTCCTCCAAATACCAGACCGATGGAGCGCAGTGCTCGGTTTCCGCATGGCAAACCTTCGCGATGTTGATCCTGCTGAGTTGAGAGTTCCGCCCTCGCGCGCCCAGGGGGCTGACCCCGCCAAACTCGCGCGGCAGATTGCGCTGTTCGGCGATAGCATTGCCGGCATGCCACCCCCGTGGGTTTACGAGGGCGCCGATGGCGTCCTTGTGTTATATAATGGTGTGGTTGCCAAATTGGCGCCTGGCACGATGATCTGTGTGGAGATCATCGGCAAGCTTCCTCGCGCATTTTCATCCGAACCAAAGATCGGAGACCTGTTGCCATGACATCCGACGTACAGCATGAGGCCCTTGCGCTTTTAGAGGAGCTTTGGTCGCTATCGCCCGACGTTCGACTAGGGCAACTTCTGTCACACCTTGGCTTCCTGGGAGAGACGCACACGGGACGCGGACTCGGCTACATCGACGACGACGAACTGATGGCCGTAATGAACCGACACCGGGAGGAACTTCTTTCGCGTCGTCGTGGTGTTTTCGAGCCGCTTCCCCCGCCCGGCCCGGCCATTTCACTTTCCGGCAGTCCGATTCCAGACGGAACCACGGCGCGCTGACGTACCGGTGGAGTGCGGTTGTAGTGCGCGATGTAAACCGTGAGAACATCTTTCACGCGATCTTTCGCCGCGACGCGGTGCAAATACTTGAGAGGCCCTGCAACCAATTGCCCGCCAATAACGCTCGCGGCGGGGCGGCGGGCTGGTATAATGGGATTTTGTGACGATTTACTGGTGCTTTGGAAAAAACGAAATGGGTTCGCATCGCAACTGTGAAGGGATAAACCGCCGCGACGCTCTGCATTTTGGCTTGGCGGCGATGGGCCTCGGCGGCATGGTCGATCTGCTGCGCTGGCAGGCGCAGGCCGCCGAAGCGAAGCCGGCCAAGCGCACATCTTGCATTCTGATTTGGATGGACGGCGGGCCGTCGCACTTTGAAAGTTTTGACCCCAAACCCGAGGCGCCGGTGGAGATTCGCGGCGAGTTCGACGCCATCGACACCAAGCTGCCCGGCGTGCAGTTCGCGGAGTGTTTGCCGCGGTTGGCGTCGATCGCCGATAAGTTCGCGGTGGTGCGCAGCGTGCGGCACGACCAGGGCAACCACGGGGCGGGCAATCACTATATGATGACCGGCGCTCCGCCGCGCATTCCGGTCGGTTGCGGAGCGTTTGTCAGCTTTCACCCCAGCCTGGGGTCGGTCGCGGCCTATGAACTGGGAGCGCCGCAAGGCTTGCCCGCGTATTTCTCCATGCCCAGCATGTCGCGATCCGGCGGGCCAAATTTTTTGGGCGCGAAGTATGCGCCCTTCATCGTGGCCGATAATCCCCAAAGCCCCAACTTCCGCGTGCGCGACGTGAATTTGCCACAAGGGCTGGCCGACGACCGTTTCGTCAAGCGTCGCGAACTGCGTTCGCAGGTCGATCGGCTGGCGCGCATCGCCGACAAAGCCGCGGGCGATCCCGTGGTGGCTGTCGATGATTACTACCGCCAAGGTTACAACCTGATCACCAGCCCCGAAGCCCAGCGGGCCTTTGAAATTCAAAAAGAGCCTGAAAAAGTGCGCGAGGCTTATGGTCGCAACGCCTTTGGCCAGCGGGCATTGCTCGCCCGGCGTTTGGTGGAGGCCGGCGTGCCGTTCATCACGCTCTACGAGGGCGGCTGGGACCATCACGCCGACATTTTTGGCGGCTTCCGCAACCGCATGCCGGCCTTTGAAAACACCATCGCCGCCTTGATCGAAGATTTGGAGCAACGCGGCCTGCTCGAAACGACCATGGTGGTGGCCTTGGGAGAGTTCGGCCGCACGCCCAAAATCTCCACGCTTTCCGGGCAAAACAAGCCCGGCCGCGACCATTGGGCCAACGCCATGTCCATCTTGTTCGCCGGTTGCGGCACGCCGGGCGGCACGATCGTGGGCGCCACCGACCGCAACGGCCACGCCGCCGTCGAACGTGTGCTTTCGCCCGAAAACTTTGTTTCGACGATCTATCTCAAGCTGCACATCGACCCGCGGAGCATTTATTACACACCGCTGGGCCGGCCGACGCACTTGGTGAGCGACCCGACGCCCATCGCGGAGTTGATGGGGTGAGCGTGCCCGAAAGAGCGTACTTTCGCGGAGCGAAAGGCGACTTTACGCGACGGAGACGCACTTTGTTCTCGGTCTTGGCGCTTGTGGCCGTCACGGCCGCCGGTGTCCGCGCGGCGGCGCCGGAGGCCAAGTACCTTTTTCCCGCCGGAGCCGCGCGCGACGCCACGGTGGAAATCACCGCGGGCGGATATTCCGGCGAGTGGCCGGCGCAGGTCTGGACAAGCCGGCCGGGCGTCAGCTTCACCGCGGCGGCGGAGAAGGGCAAATTCTCCGCCACGGTCGCCACCGACGCCGTACCGGGGCTTTGTCTTGTGCGGCTATATCATGCCGAAGGCGCGGCCGCGCCGTTGCCGTTTATTGTGGGCACGCTGCCGGAAGTGAACGAGCAGGAGCCAAACGAGTCGCCGACCAAGGCGCAGAAAATCGAGAACGCCGCTTGCACCGTCAACGGCCGCTTGGAAAAACGGGGCGACGTCGATTGCTTCGCCGTTTCGTTGCGGAAAGGTCAAACCTTGGTCGCCGCCATGACGGCCCATGAATCGCTCGCCTCGCCGATGGACGCGGTGCTGCAGGTCGCCAACAGGCAAGGAATCGTGCTCCAGCAGAGCGACGACGAGCGCGGGCTCGATCCCCTGCTCGCCTTCATCGCCCCGGCCGACGGTATGTATCTCGTGCGCACGTTCGCCTTTCCGGCCGCGGCCGACGCTTCGATCAGCTTTGCCGGCGGCGAGACGTTTGTCTATCGGCTGACGTTGACCACGGGCGGGTTTCTCGACGCCGCGCTGCCGCTGGCCGTTTCCAACGAGCCGGCACAGGTCGCCGCTCATGGTTGGAATATCGACGATGCCAACGCCAAGCGCGCCGTCGAACTGACGCCCGAACAAGCGGCGGTCGAGCTGTTCTCAGCCGAGTGGGCGGGCACGCTGACACTGCCGGTGAGCAAGCATCCGTCGCTGGTGGAAACAGAACCTAACGATGCGGCCCACGCCCAGCTTGTGCAGGGGCCGTTGGAGATCAGCGGACGCATCGGCGAAGCGGGCGATCGCGACGCATTTCGCATCCGGCTTGCCAAGGGACAAGCCTGGCAGTTTGCCATTGAAAGCCGGCGGCTGGGATACCCGCTTGACGCGGTGCTGGAGCTTTTCGACGCCGCCGGAAAGTCGCTGGCCAAGGCCGACGATACCGGCAAAGAGGCCGATCCGCGGCTGACCTTCACCGCGCCGGCCGACGGCGACTACACGCTCGTCGTGTCGGATCTTTATCAGCATGGCGGCCGGCGCTATTTTTATCGGCTTAGCATGGCGCCGCTGGCGCCTGATTTTTCGCTGACATTAGCGCAGCATTCCTGCCTGGCAAAGTCCGGCACGCCCGCCGAGGTCACGGTCGCCATCGATCGGCGGCAAGGCTTTGCCGGCGATATTGAATTGCGGGTGGCGGGACTGCCCGAGGGCGTGACGGCGTCGCCCGCCAAGTCGGTGGCCAAGGACGATACCGCGAAGAGCGTGAAGATCGTGCTTACGGCCGCGCGCGGGGCGTATTCCGGCCCGCTCCAAATCACTGGCATCGCGGCGGAGCCGGCGATTTCACGCTCGGCGGCGTTCGCCTTGCCGAGCGGCGCAGCGCTGAGCGATCTTTGGCTCACGGTCGTACCGTAACGCGGTGTTCTTAGGCGTCGGCCAACTGAAACAATTCCGTCTGAAAACTCGCCAGCCGCTCGGCAAGCTGCCGCCGGGTGTCGTCAAGATTGGCGAGCAGTTCGGGCGGCTCATAGGCGAACATATAAAACTTGACCTTGGGTTCCGTGCCTGACGGGCGCACCGCCACATAATTGCCATCGGCGGCCAGGTCAAAGATCACCATGTCGCCCGGCGGCCCGTCCAGCGGTTGCGTGCCTGCCGACGTGATCGTCACACGCTGCTGATAGTCGCGCGTTTGTCGCACCTTGAAACCGCCGATCACGGCCGGAGGCGAGGCGCGGAAACCGGCCATCAGCTTGCGCATGCGGGCCATGCCTTCACTGCCGGGCATCGTCTTTGACACGGTTCGCTCGACATGGCAGCCGTGCTGCCAGAACAAGGCGTCGAGCTTTTCGTGCAGCGATTGCCCGGCCGCCTTGGCCCGCGCGGTCAGTTCGGCCAGCAACAGCGCCGCCACGGCCGCGTCTTTGTCGCGCGAATAGTCGCCCGCCAGGAAACCGTGCGATTCCTCGCAGCCGAGTAAAAAGCGTTCCGGCCCCAACTCATCCATCAGCCCGCCGATCCACTTGAAGCCAACCTGCAAGTTGCCGTAGGTTTTCACTCCGTAAGCGTCGCCGATGCGGCGAATCATTTCGGTGGTGACAAGCGTTTTTACCAGGTAATGTTGGGGCGAAAGCATGCCCGACTGTTTGCGGCTATCGAGCATGTGCTCGGCCAACAGCGAGCCGATTTGATTGCCGGTGAAAACCTGCCACTCGTCGCCGCCCAAGCGGCGCGGGGCGGCGCAGCCCAAGCGGTCGGCGTCGGGATCGGTGGAGAGGATGAGGTCGGCGCCGATCTGTTTGGCCCGTGCGATGATGGCGTCGAACGTGGCCGGGTTTTCAGGATTGGAGATATGATCGGGCACGTTGGGAAAATCGCCGTTCGGCTCGGCGTGCGGACCAAAGACTTCAACATCGTCAAAGCCGGCCGCGCGTAACGCCGGCAGCACGCTCGACGCGCCGACGCCATGCATCGGCGAATAAATGATCTTGAGCTGGCGCGGTCCCGGCATGCTCTGCTTGAGCACCTGACGGCAGTATTCGGCATCGACTTCCTGCTGGCAATACTCCACGCGGCCGTCGGCCAACGCCTGCTCAAAGGGCACGCGGGCGATGCTATCGACGGCCATGACGCGGTCGATCACGCCGCGATCGTGCGGCGGCAGCAGTTGTCCGCCGGTCGACCAATAAGCCTTGACGGCGTTGTCGCTGGGCGGATTATGACTGGCGGTGACCATCAGCCCGCACGAACAACGCTTGTGCCGCACGGCGACCGAGAGTTCCGGCGTGCTGCGAAAACCGTCAAGAAACCAGACTTTGAAACCATTGGCCACCAGCACCTCGGAGCAAAGTTCGGCGAAATGCCGCGAGCGGTGGCGAGTATCGTAGGCGATGGCGCAGCTCAGGGGCGCGGCGCCGAGTTGTTGCTTGACGTAATCAGCCAGCCCCTGGGCGCTTTCGCCGATGGTGCGATCGTTGATGGCATTGGAGCCGATGGGGTACATTTTGCCGCGGCGGCCGCCCGTGCCGAAAGGAATGATCGTCCAAAAAGCGTCATCCAGTTCGCGCCATTTGCCCGCGCGGATGTGCTCGGCCACTTGCGGCGCGTATTCATGGTAGCGGGGCTGCGTGAGCCAGGCCCGGATGTTTTCGGCGGCGGAGGCGGTGAGCCGCCCGGCGGCGACGGCATCAGCGAGTTGTTGGAGTTCGGCGGCGTGGGGGTCGCTGGCGGGGCTATTCATTATGGGCTTGACCATCGGACGGAATGCAAAGGAAAGATGGTCTATTGTGCCGCCTCAACCGCCGCGAGAAAAGAGGCGCCGTCTGTTGTCAGTCCAGCCAGGCAACGTGTAGAACAGATTGAATGCATCCGCGGAACTTCCCACGCCTGCGTTTACAATACGGTCTGCGATCGCTGTTGGCGGCGACATTCGTGACCTGTCTTGCGCTGGGCTGGTATATGCAGCGAGTTCGCCGACAACGCGAGGCCGTTGCGGCCCTTACGGCAGCCGGCGCCGAAATCGGCTACTACGATTTCACCCGTAACCGCGCCGCTTCCATTGATAACGTCTATCACTTCGCAACCCCGCTCACTGTGGGGGAACAGGTCGAGCGAGTCATGCCAGAGCGACTCAAATCGGCCCTGGGCATCGATTTTTTTCGGCCGGTCGACCGAGTGACATTGTTTCATAGCGCGATCCAGGGCGGTCCCGAATTGACGTATTTGCGCGGGCTGCCGCGCCTGCGATTTCTGGCGGTTGAGGAGGTTCTTGGTGACGATCTATCAGCCCTGGGTGCGCTCGGCGAATTGAAGTCTCTCATCATCAACGACGCACTCATCACGGACGCCGGTTTACCCCGTCTGGCGGCACTCAAAAACCTCATGAACCTTGAGATTGAGTGTCTATTGGCGAACTGGCCACCGTCGCCTCCGCGCGGCTCCTACTATGAAGACGGCAGCAGCCGTTATCGT
>DASVGM010000340.1:0-4455 GCA_036379555.1 Pirellulales bacterium
GACACGCATGTAGATTCACGAAAACTACACGTATCGTTCGAGCACAGCGGGCCACTGACTGCGGATCCAAAAACCGTGTTGGACTGGAGCGGCGGCGACCGTGTTGGCAGGTCGTTCGTTTCTTTCGGTCGCATCGTCCGGTACGACGAGCGGCACCGCCGGCAGGCCAAAACCACCCGCCTCGGCTGGGCCAATTATGACACGGCTGATCGGCCTCCGCCCAATGACAGCCGCAAAAGGCAGGTCGAGAACGAGGCGCAATACACGGTGAATGACGCGGTGGTCGGCCGAGGCGTGGCTGGCTTTGCCCAGGCGATGGCGGCCCTATCGGCACTAAAACCGAATTCGATCGTCCAAGTACGCGTTTGCATTCGCACGAAGCCGCCGTTCACATGCCCAATCACTTTTGAGGGGCATCGCCATTTTGAACGGACGGGATACGAACCTTATTTCGGTATGTTTCCTTGGCTCGTTGACGTGGCCCGCAAGCACAATCTGCTAATCGAGTGGCTTCCCGACGAGCAGGCAAGCTGCCGAGACTGCGCGCTGAACCTCTAGCATTGACCTTGATCCAAAAAAGCTTTCCGCTAAAGGAGCCCGCATGGCTACTGCCGAACATCTGACCACGAACGAGCAGCGATTTCTGCTCCACGGCGTCAATTGGCGATCTTACCAAATGTTGGGCGCAGCCCTTCTCAATCGGCACATCTACTTTTTGCGATTTCCCTCCAAGCCGGAGCGGCGCCGCGTCCGAATCGCGCGGCGAAGGGAGAACGCCGTCGCGGTGACCACCAGCACGGCCAACGGCGCGGCGATGCATATCACCGTCAGCATTAATTGCTCGTCCGCGTCGGCCCGCAAGATCGCTCCCCAAATCGCGAAGGGAACGCAGAGCAAGAGCATCGTGCCGAACAAGGCCGACAGACTGAACTGCCAACGGAAACGCGGCGGGTGCGCCCGCGGCGAGCCATCCGCCGGCAGCGGTTTGCGAGGCGCGTTCATGGCAGTTTTTCAATGCGGCTGACGAGCTCTGCGTGGTCGCATTCATGATCCGTCGGCACGATGAGGTAGCAGGCCGGGCTGCCGCAGCAATCGAGAATGATTTGCATGTCGCTGGGCGTCTGAAAGCCATTCGGGCAAGGCTCATGGCCGGTGACGAACACTTTGGCCGTCACCATTTTGGCGAATGCCCGCGCGTTCTCGCGGCGATAGTCGCGCCCCCAAACCAGGTCGAACGCGTCGCCATGTTCGATCACGTCGGCCGGTTCCAGCGGTCGTGAAAAAATCGTGCGGTCGAACGAGCGCGCGTCACAGCGCTCCGGCAACGTATGGCAAATGAAAACGTCGCCCGGCAACCGCGCGGCCAATGGGCAACTGCGAATAAAATCGCTGTAAGCCTCGCGCACCTGCTCCGACGCCGTGCCGTACATCTCTTGAATTCCCAGGCGAAACATAAGATTGAGCATCTTCTTGCCTTTGAGAATCGGGTAATCGGTCAATTCCGCGAGTTCATGATTGCTCAAGAGAAAATGAACGCGGTCGGGAAAGGCGGTCTTGAGTTTGGCCACGTCTTCGAGCATGCCGTGCGACATGCAGCCGCCGTTGGCGGGATACGCCGGCCCGCCGTGGCAAACCTCCTGCAAAATCAAATGCCGCCGCGGCCGCCTTTCCAGATCGGCGATTTTTTTGATCGAATTGAAATTCTTCCGGTGGCCGTGCAGGTCGGCCGTGATCATCACGTCGTCGGCCATTTCGCGCGTGATGGTCACCAGGTTTCCTTCGCGGCCCGGCGTGCGCCAGTTCGCCTCCGACGCGCGGCGAAACGAAGCGATGATGTTGTCGGTGTATTCTCGTGTGGCTGCCATAGTTAAAGTAAATGCCGGGCTTTGACTTCCAGGTAACTGTTAATCAGCGGCGTGGTGAGGTTTTCAGGATAAACGTCGAGCGACAAGACGCCTTTGGCGTCGAGGTCGGCCAGCACCTGGCTGCGCCAGGTCACAATATCGGCCGCCACGGCCGCCTGGTAGAGCGACTCTCCTTCGGGCGAAGGCATTTCGGCGGGGTCGAACAAGCGATGGTCGCGCAACAGCACGCCCAGCGGCAGGTGCCGGCCGGAAAAATTCTTCAGATAGCGTCCCACCTGGTTGGCGTTCACTTCGTCAATCAAGTTGCTGATGAGCACCACCAACGAACGCTTGCGGCAGTGGGTCGCCAGATATAAAAACGCCTGGTCGTAACGCGACTCCACCAGCCGCGGAAAGCGATCGAAGCTGGCGTGCAACAGGCGGTTCATTTGATGGGCGCCGCCAGTGGGCGGAATGTAGGTGTGAATCTCGTCGGAAAAAGTAAGCAGCCCCACCGCGTCGCCGTGGGCCAACGCCACGTAGCTGAGCATCAGCATGGCGTTCAGCGAGTGGTCGAGCAAGCTCAGTTCACCTGACAAGTTGGTCATCATCCGCCCGCAATCGAGCAGGAAGATCAGCCGCTGGCTTTGGTTCGCCTGAAAATCCTTGACCGTCAGCTTTCGCCGCCGCGCCGTGGTGCGCCAGTCGATGTGCTTGTAGTTGTCGTCGGGCGTGTAATCGCGCAGCCGCTCAAATTCATTGTCTTGCCCGATCTTTCGCGTGCGACGCACGCCCAGCAGGCTGAGCCGGTTGGCGCGAGCCAACATGGCATATTGCGAGACCTGCTTCATGTCGGGATAAACATGAATCGTGCTCGGCAATTCATAGTCGAGAAAGCGCTGCCAAAGGCCCCAGCGGCTGCGCACGCGCAGATGGACCGCCGGCAGCGTAAAGGCCCCCCGGCGAGCGCTATGAAGCTGATACTGAAGCACCGCGCGGCTGCGCGACGTGAGCGAGAGCTGAAAGTCTTCGGGCGTGGCGCGCAGCTCGTGCGGAACGTCGTCGCGAACCGACACAAAGCGCGCGAACCGCGAATAGTTGGAGACGATCAGCGTGACCGCGTGTGGTTTGCCCAGCGAGGCGACGCGTTGCGTCTCGCGATCGACGCCAAACGACTTGCCGCGCGGCAACGAGAGCAGATCCACCGCCGCCACCAGCGCCAGCGCCGCATCGATCAACAACAACGGATACCACGACGTATCATCGCGCGTGAAGCGAGGCAGCAGCAACAACAGCGACAGCGCCGCGGGCAACATCGCCAGATAGACCAGCGGCCGGTGCGGAAAGACGCGCAGCCAGTAGGCCAATGCCCCCAGCGCCGCCAGCACGGCGCTCAAGCGCGCGAAGTAGCCCGGCAGCCCCTCGCTCGACGCGATCAAACGCACGGCCGCGTTGCCTGCCAGCAGTAGGCCCAAAATCAGCGGCGGCGCGGCCAGCGGCCAAAACAGTTTTGGCCGATCGCCCCAAGTCGCATAAAGCCAACGCGCCAGCACCAATAGCGCCAGCCCTAAGAGGGCCGAGGGGAAAAGGTGCGTCAAAAATGCCATGCGGGTGAAGCTCCACCGCCGCGGGCGAGCAAAGAACGAAAAACCGTGAATCCAATGATTGTAACCCCAAAACGGGTTAGACGATACTAGGAATAGGTCACGCGCCGGCCGCCGGCCGCAAGACGGCCGGAGGCGATGCGGCGCAACGCTTCGGGATATGCCTCGCATTCCGTCGCGAAAACGCGGGCCGCCAATGTCTGAGCGGTATCGTCATCGTACACGTCGACCGCGCGCTGCAAGAGGATTGGCCCGTGGTCGTATTGGTTATCGACAAAATGCACCGTGCAGCCGCTGATCTTGGCCCCGTAATCGAGCACGGCTTGATGCACCCGTTGGCCGTAAAAGCCGTGGCCGCAGAAGGCCGGAATCAAGGCGGGATGGATGTTGACCACGCGCCACTCGAAATCCGCCGGGATGGCGACGAACTTTAGAAACCCGCCCATGACGACCAGATGGCAATCGACCCGGCGACAGGCGTCGAACACCGCGCGGCTAAAGTCTTCGTCGTTCGCGTGGCCCCGCCGTTCGATGACGGTGGTGTCGATACCGGCCTCACGGGCATAGGCGAGGCCGCCCGCCGCCGGATTGCTGGAAACGACGAGAGCGATCGTGGCATCGAGCTCGCCGGCGCCGATCTTCTCGATCAGGTTTCGCAGCGTCGTGCCGCCGCCGGAGATGAGCACGGCCAGCCGCAGTGGAGAACGTCGTGGAAAGTGAGGCATGCGTGGCGGGCGGTATCGGGGGTGGAGAACGGAAAGTATGAATTATGGTTATGTATTGCAACTGGGATCGAAGATCAAGCTGCCTTGGATCTCGTCAGGCAACGGCCTTGAGGATACAATATAATTGACACCAACCGCTACAAGGTTCGTTATGGCAATCGTAATCAACGGGGTCGCCGCGCCCGGATCGGCAAACGAGGCGATTCCGCCGCTGGAGCCGGGCGACCGCCTGACGCGAATTGAATTCGAGCGTCGCTACAGAGCCATGCGCGGCCTGAAAAA
>DASVGM010000341.1:0-2292 GCA_036379555.1 Pirellulales bacterium
GCGACCGCTTACCCAATCTTTTGATCACGGGCCTCGCGGAGGATCCGAACCAAGTTGAATCGCCCGCCACGGTCGAGCTGCGCGACGGTCGCGAGGCACGGTTTCGGCATATTGCCGCCGAAGGTGGACCGCCGGGAAGCATGGCGAAGAGCACTCGCTCGGGCAGCATGAGTGGCCCCCGACCGCGCGCCAATGAGATTGCGAGCGCGAATAGCGGGCTGGCGCGAGCAAGCGGTGGATTTGCGGGCGGCACGATGGGCGGTGGAGGGGCTGGCATGTTTCCGCCGGGTGGCAGCCTTGGCGGCGCGCAGCGCGCGGATCAACCGGCATCAATGGCGCGCGGCGCAGGCGCAGCCGGCGCGGAATCGGCGCAACTCCGGGCTCGGTTTCAATTAGCTGAGGGCAACTTGGAACGCAGGCCGCTCCAATTCCAACTTGAAGACCAAAGCGCCAGGGCAAGCGTCTACGTTCCCAACGCCGAATCCTATTCCGCACTCATCGAAAACCCGTTCCACACGCCCACCGAATACCCCCTCTCCACCTTTTCCATCGACGTCGATACCGCTTCGTACACCAACGTGCGGCGGTTCTTAAACGCACGCGCCTTGCCCCCGGCCGACGCCGTACGCGTCGAAGAGTTGATGAACTACTTTCAGTATGCCTATCCACAGCCGGAGGGCGACCGGCCGTTCTCCGTGACGACCGACGTGGCCGATTGCCCGTGGAACGCGGAGCATCGCTTGTTGCGCGTGGGCCTGAAAGGCCGCGAGGTGGCGGCCGAGACTCGTCCGGCCGGCAACCTGGTGTTTCTGCTGGACGTGTCAGGCTCGATGCAGGCGGCCAACAAGCTGCCGCTGGTCAAAGAGGCGATGTCGCTCTTAACAGAAAAACTGACCGAGAACGACCGCGTGGCGATGGTTACTTACGCCGGCGAATCTGGCTTGGCGTTGCCGCCGACCAACGGCACCGATAAGGCCGCCATCCACGCCGCCATCGACCGGCTCTCGGCCGGCGGCTCGACCAACGGCGGGCAAGGGCTGCAAATGGCCTACGACACCGCGCAATCGCAATTCATCAAAGGCGGCGTCAATCGCGTGATTCTGGCCACCGACGGCGACTTCAACGTCGGCATTGTCAACCAGGACGATCTGGTGAACCTGGTGGCCGACAAAGCCAAAAACGGCGTCTATCTGACCGCGCTCGGCTTTGGCATGGGCAACCTGAAAGACGGCACGCTCGAAAAGCTGGCCGACAAAGGCAACGGCAACTACGCTTACATCGATACGTTGGCCGAGGCGCGGCGCGTGCTGGTCGAGCAGCTTAGCGGCACGCTGGTGACCATCGCCAAAGACGTGAAACTGCGAATCGAGTTCAATCCGGCCCAGGCGGCCGAGTATCGGCTGATTGGCTACGAAAACCGCCTCATGCCGCCGCAAGATTTTCATGACGACCGCAAAGACGCCGGCGAGATCGGCGCGGGGCACACCGTCACCGCCTTGTACGAGATTGTGCCCGCCGCGGGCGCCGCGCCCGAGGGCGACCGCCAACTCAAGTACCAGCCTGCCCGGCCGCGAAGCGCCGCGACGCAGCCGGGCGAACTGGCCACCATCCAACTTCGCTACAAGGATCCCGAAGCGACGGAAAGCCGGCTCATCGAGCAGGTGGTGACCGACCAGCGGCCGCGAGACGCCGCCTCGAATGCCGATTTTCAATTCGCGGCCGCGGTGGCCGAGTTTGGCATGCTCTTGCGGAATTCTCCCTATCGCGGCGCGGCGAGTTACAAGTCGGTGCTCGCGCTGGCCGAGCAGGGGCTGGGCAACGACGCCCACGGCTATCGCGCGCAATTCATTGAACTGGTGCGTCAAGCGCGGGAGCTTGCCGGTGAACAATAGCGAGGAGGCGGCCGCGGCGGGTTACGACAAACCGGGTGACTATGTGTCGGCGCTGATCGGCGCGGAGCGGCGCCGACAGGTTCAAAGTGAGCTTGAAGGATTACTTTCTTGAATCGTCTGCCGATTGAACCACGCCAAAAGCGAGAATACTTCTTTCAGTGGGCGGCCGTGTTTATGATGGCAGGCATGAAAACTCAAACGGACCCCAAGGTCGATTACGCCTTCAAACACGTCTTTGGCCGCGAAGAGAGCAAACCGCGGAACTTGACTTGCAAGCACCGCCCGAACCGCTGAACATGCCGGAGGTTCTTTGGGCGATAGGAGACCTGTTTATGATATCACAAACGGACCCGGAGCGTGAAATCTACGAAGCCCGGCTGCGAGTGCGTCGCGAAGCGGC
>DASVGM010000342.1:0-9674 GCA_036379555.1 Pirellulales bacterium
GACGCACCAGGCGAGTCCTTCCGCCATGTTGAACCAGTGGTAGCCTTGACTGAAGCCCCACGGCTCGGTCGCCGAGTAGCTCCACCAAGAACGATTGAGCAGCGTCACGATCGGATGCATTATTTTGAGTGCCGTGTTTATAACAGTGTAGCAGGGAGAATGATTTGATGCTGGACGTTTTAGTCATTGCCCCACATCCCGATGATGCCGAGCTTGGCATGGCGGGGGCCATCATGCGTTTTATTGACGATGGCCGGCGGGTGGGCATACTCGACCTGACCGATGGCGAGCCCACACCGCATGGCAGTCTGGAAATCCGCGCGAAAGAAACGGCGGCGGCGACGCGGGTTTTGGGCGTCGAGTGGCGACAAAACCTGGGGCTGCCGAACCGGCGTTTGGAGGCGACGTTGGAAGCTCGTGAGAAGCTGGCCGGCGTCATTCGGCTGACGCGGCCGCGTTGGCTCTTCGCGCCGTATTGGGTTGACGCGCATCCCGATCATGTCGCGGCGACGGAATTGATTGAAGCCGCCCGCTTTTGGGCCAAGTTGACCAAGACCGACATGCCCGGCGAGCCGCATCATCCGCAGCGTGTGTGGTATTACTTTTGTGTCCACATCAAGCTGGTGGCGCCGCCGGCGTTCGTGCTGGATATCAGTCCCTATTGGGAGCGCAAGCGCGCGGCCATTGAGTGCTACCAAAGTCAGTTTATCACCGGCCGCCCGACCGAGCCGCCCACTTTGATCGACCGCTGGCGCGATCAAGCCGCCTACTGGGGCGACACCATCGGCGCGCGTTACGGTGAGCCTTTCGCCAGCCGCGAACCGCTGGGATTGGAGACCATGCTGGGCGTGAAATAGGCGTCCCCTCGGCTACGGGCCGGTGAATAATCCGGTTTAATCCGCGCCGTTACCGCCGATGTGGCTCGGGCCGGGGTGTCGTCTGTTTTTCGATTCATGCGCGAACTCGGTGAGCATGTAAACCTCCACGCGCGAATTGACCTTGGCCCAATCGACATTGCCCGGTTGCTCTTGCGGCTCGTGCGCGCCGCCCTGGCTCAGCCGGATGCGTTGCGGTTCAACGCCTTCCTCTTCGAGAAAGTGATATACCGCCATGCTCCGCGCATAACATAGTTGCCAGGCGTCGCTAAAGGCGCTTTCCGGCGGCAGCGGACGGCCGGTGGCGTGGCCGCGAATCTCAATCTTGTTCGGTTTGCCCAACAGCGCCGGCGCGATGGTGCGCAGCCGCTCTTTCGCATCCTCATCCAAATCGGCCGAATTCTCGGCGAACAGAATCAGCCCGCCCACGCGCGAAGTGGCCGCCTCTTGAAGCCCCTCGATCGGTACGCCCCCCTTGACGGACGCGCCAAACGCGGCGCGCGGATCGCCCCTGGCAGGCCCGCGCGCATGGCTGCGGGGGCCTTTGGGCGGCGCCTTCAGATTAGGCAGTCCGCCGCCCTTGTGTGAGGCGATGCCCACCGCCGGGCCGCTCGGCGCGCCGACCTTGCCCGTCGGATCGCGGAAATACTGGGCCACCGCGCTCTTCATGGGTTTGTTCTGGCCGACCAACCACATGACGAGGAAAAAGGCCATCATCGCCGTGACGAAATCGGCATACGCGACCTTCCACGCTCCACCGCCTTTACCTGCCATCGTGTATCTCCTTTAAGCGGCTTCCGCCGTCTTGAAAAGTTCGTCAAGTTCTTGCCTGGTGGGCCGCACCTCGCTGGCCACGCCGCGCCGCGCCTGTTCGATAGCCACCTTGGGCGGCAGGTCGCGCACCGAACCCAGCACCGCCGCGGCGATCGTGCGGAAAAACGCCAGCTCGGCATGTCCCTGAAACTCCATGCGCCCGGCCAGCGGCGCGAAAAATCCGTAAGAGGCCAAAATGCCCAAAAAGGTGCCCACCAGCGCGGCGCCCACTTTGTGGCCGATCTCTTCCACTGGCCCGTCGATGGCGCCCATCGTGATGACAATGCCGAGCACCGCGGCCACAATGCCGAAGCCCGGCAGCGCGTCGGCGGTTTTGGTCAGCACGCCGATGGGAGCGTGGTGCTCTTCTTCCAACACCTTCAACTCGGTTTCGAGCAGGGCTTCGAGTTGATCGGCGTTGGCCGTGCCTTCGATCACCGGCGACAGCGCGCCGCAAATAAAATCGACAATGTGGTGATTGTGCGCGATGCGCGGATACTTGCTGAAAATCGGGCTTTGGTGCGGATCGGAAATGTGCGATTCCAAGCCCAGCAGTCCGTCGCGCCGCGCGACCGACAGCAATTGGTATAAAACGCCGAACAGCTCTTGATAGGTTTCCTTGCCGAAGGGCGTGCCCTTGAGGGTCTGTAACACGCCGCGCACGAGATCGCTAATCACCTTCTTGGGCGACATCACGAGCAACGCGCCCAGCGAGGCGCCGCCGATGGTGAGAATTTCGGAGGGGTGAATCAACGCGCCGATATGCCCGCCGGCCCAAGTATAGCCGGCCAGCACGCAGCCGGTCACCACCATGCAGCCTACGATGACGATCATTGGTAAAAACCTGAATGAGAAAAGATGCGTCGCCGCGACTCACAAGGAGTGAAGCGACCTGGTATGTTACGCGCCATAGATTGTGGGCCTTCCGCTCGTGACACGTAGCGCACTCATCGCGAGCCGAGGCGTCGGCCTCAGCGGGCGAGAGAGCGCCGCCAGCGCCAGGCCCGCGCCCAAGCAGGCGACAGACCAGCACCGCGGCTGTACGGAGGCCTGGTATCCAAATCCGGCGATGCCGGCTTCGCCCGGCTTCGCGCCGCTCCACGATTCACGGTACACCAGCCACGGCGACCACGGCAGCCCGAGCGTGAGCACGGTCACCTCGCCCGCGGGCGTATGGCCGCTGGAAAAGGTGGGCAACAGTGCCGCCGCCATCAGCAGCCACGCCAAGCCCTTGATCAGATTCGCCAGTTTTCGCTGCGCCATATCGGCCTCGTTGTTTGGGTCCGCAAAAATATAGGTCATTCAGGCGGAGCTGCCGCATTGATGGCCACCGACGCGAGAATCTGTTGATGCGGATGGCGGCGCAAGGGCGAATCATCAACATTGCAGGCGGCGACGACACGCCGCCGTCCGCGGCCAAAAACCGCAACGGATGTGAGGGATGTGACGGATGCACCATGTGCAACGCCTGCGGCGACGGATGAGAGGCCCGCCGCACAAAGGGCTGACTGCTTATGGCTGCTGGATTTCTCCCCTGACCAGGTTCGCAGGTCCCCATTGCGAGGGCCCCTCATCGGTCGCCGCATCGCCGCCAAAGGGCGCCGGACGACGCCCTTCATTTGGCCTATGGCCTTGTCCAGACTCAATCTTAGGGTTCGACGCGCCTGGAGGATGGGCCTCCTGGCCTTTCACAGTCGATTGGTGACGGGCTAGGAAGCCCATCCTACGCGGTGATCGTCCCGCGGCACCCGAAGCATTTGGCGTGGACAAGGCGGTAATTGTAAAACGAAAACCCCCGGCCGTCAAATGGCAATTCAACTCGCGCGACCGATCCAAAATGCGCCGAGAGAAAAGGAAGGCCGCTCCGCGACAAAGAAAAGCGGCGCTGAATCGCACGCACTCAAAGCCGGCGATTTGTTGGTGCCAAATCGCCGCTGCTGGTTCCGCCGCGAGATATGCGATAACATGATATAGGCTGCTTTACCGAGATCCGATCATGTTTCGCTTGAAGAATTCTCCTAAGCCTTTCCTTTGCCGGCCGCTGGTTGGCGTGCTATCGCTGAGTTGCCTTGTCGCCGTGGCGGTCGCCGCGCCGAAACCGCCGGACGTGAAAACCCCCGCGGGCAAGCTGAAGGCGCTGGAATACTTCCGCGCCACCGGACCTTGGAAAAGCATCAAACACAGCGACAGCTTCACTTCCAAAGATCTCGATCGCTCGCTCGAACATGAAATCAAGCTGCCGGAGAGCCGCTATGCGAAAATGGTCGATGACGCCACCTTTTTCCGCCGCGTTTCTTTCGACTTGACCGGCGGCCCGCCCAAGCCCGAGGAACTGACGGCGTTCATCGCCGACCCCACGCGCGACAAGCGGGCGAAACTGATCGACCAGCTTCTCGACGGCGACGCCTTCGCTCAACGCTGGGCGCGCTTCTGGTCGAACGTGATGCTGTTTAACAGCCAGGTCGACCTGCGGCGGCTGAATGCCGAAGCCCTGGAAACATGGGTGGCCGATCAGTTTCGCCGCAAGTCGGGCTGGGACCAGATCGTGGCCCAGATTCTGGCCGCCGACGGCAAGAACAAAGACAACGGCCCCGACAATTTCGCCCTGGCTTGCGAGAACAAGCCCACGCAACTCGCCGCTGAGACCACACGCGTTTTCATGGGTGTAAGCATCCAGTGCGCCGAGTGCCACGATCATCCTTTCGATCGTTGGAAGCGAATTCAATTTCATGAGTTGGCGGCGTTTTTTTCGCCGGGCCGATATTACATGCCCGACTTGCAGCATCCGGAAGAAAAAACGGAAGTGCTGGCCAAGTTTCTGTTGGGCGAATCGCCGCCGCCCAGCTTGCCGGCCGATGCCCGCCGCGTGGCGATGGCCGCCTACCTGGTGTACAACCCCAACAACTATTGGTTCGCGCGGGCCTACGTCAATCGCGTGTGGAACGAGTTGCTGGGCGACGGTTTTTACGTGGTCGATAGTCTCGGTCCCGACGGCGACGTGAGCCACAAGCTGCTTATCAACCGCATGGCGTACGTGTTTCGCAATCGGCAATTCGATCCGCGTTGGCCCTTCCGCGTCATCATGAATTCGCAGTCGTACCAGCGGCAATCGCGCAGCCTGAGCAGTTCGGACGTGTTGTTCACGGCGGTACGCGCCACGCGTCTGCGCGCGGACCAGGTGGCGCAGGCCATCGCGGCCGTGGTCGGCAACGATAAGCTCGCGCCGCAGATCGAGCGCATCTTCAACGTCGATCCGTCGTTGCCGCAGGCCGACGTGAAGGGCGCCATTCAGCAGGCGCTGTTTTTGATGAACAATCCGGCCTTGCAGTCGGGCATCAAAACCGGCCCGCTGGCGAACCGACTCAAAAAAATCACCGCGGACGACAAGCTGGTGGCGGAACTTTATCTAGCCTTGTTGGGCCGCGAGCCGAACGAGCGCGAGCGGCGCCGCACGCTCGATTATCTGCGGAACAACAACAGCAACCGGCCGGAAGCGGTCAACGATCTTGTCTGGGTGCTGGTCAATTCCACGGAGTTTCTGTCGCGGCGATAGCCGCCGCGCGCGGCGAGCGGCGCGACCGCGCATTGGCGTATGTCTGTAAAATCGTTACAATGGCCGACTCACCGCTTGAACCACATGCGTAACGAAAGACCAAGTTGTGACCCCAGCCAAGCTAGCAAGCGACAAGAAAAAACGCAACGGGAAACCACCCGGCATCGCAACATTGCAATCGTCTCGCAAGCTAATACTGTTTGGTTGGTATGGCGGAAAATTCTCCCACCTCGACTGGCTGTTGCCGCTGTTGCCATCATGCCATCACTATTGCGAGCCCTTCGCCGGTTCCGCCGCGGTGCTTTTGAACCGCTGCCCTTCGGCGGTTGAAACATATAATGACCTCGACGGTGAAATCGTTAATTTCTTTCGCGTGTTGCGCGAGCAGGGCGATGAACTGACGCGCGTGATTGGTTTGACGCCGTTCTCACGCGAGGAGTTTTCCATCGCCTGCACGCTGGATCCTACGGCGACCTCGCTGGAACGGGCGCGCCGCTTTTACGTCAGGGCACGGCAAGTGCGAACCGGCTTGGCACAAACCGCGTCGATCGGGCGCTGGGCAAACTGCAAGAACAGTAGTCGTGCCGGAATGAGCGGCGTGATCAGCCGCTGGCTGGGCGGCGTCGAATTGCTGCCTCGGATTGTTGAGCGGTTGCTGCGCGTTCAAATCGAAAATCGGCCCGCCATCGACCTGATCCGGCTTTACGATTCACCGGATACCCTTTTTTATTGCGACCCGCCTTATGTGCATGCTACGCGCGGCGATTCCAAGGCCTACCGTTACGAGATGACCGACGCCCAGCATGGAGAGTTGGCGAAGGTGCTCAACGCGGTTCACGGTAGAGTGGCTTTTTCAAATTACGACTGCCCCCTGCTCGACGACCTTTATCCGCCGGCTGTCTGGCGAAAGCACAAATGCTCTCCGCGCACCAACCACGCAACCAAGGGCAAGAGGGTAGAGGTTCTTTGGACGAATTATGACCTCTCGGAATGCGACAAGGCGCCGCCGTCAAAGCCACTCCTGTTTTAGCGCCGGTACACCATCGTGAACAAGAAGAAACGAGATGGCAGTTCGCCGGAGAAGCTGACTGTCGATTATGACGCCGCTGCCGAAGCGCTTCGCGGCGCATTTGCGGACGCAGAAACCTACGTTCTTGGTTCTTCGGCCCCGCCAGCGATTGACCCCGCGCTTGGCAAGCAGTGCGAGAAACTCTTCCAGTCGAAAACGCAGTCTTTTCGCGAAGTGCTTGTTGGCGCGACGATTTGTCGCTTACTCGATAAGCGAATCAATATACGAACGCCTTATGCGAAGCATGGCGATACCGCCGTCAGCCAGCGCGTTCTCGACGAACGAGTAGTCAATCCATTCCTGAAAAGCAATCGAATTCCAAGTTCAAAAGGGCCGTATCTGGCGGTCTTTCGACGTGGCGTGGATTTCTATCGAAACGCTGAGGGAACAGGAACGCGTGGCGGAGTCCGTGACGCGGAAGCTTTCGACGCCTTCGATGTCTGCCTGACGTTTCTCGAAGGCACAAGCGACAACGCTGAGATTCGCTCATTCTTAGTCTTCGTTCTTTATCAGTTTGTATTACTGAGAGAAGCCGCAAATGTGCCGTTGGCACGCTTGCAGCGAATCAGTCTCGAACAGTGCCATGAGCTCGCGATTCAACTCATGGGAAGACGTAGCGGCGGACGGTTTCCGTTGTTTTTGGTGGTCGCCGCGTTCACGGCGATCAAAGAGTGCCTCAACGCGCCCTGGGAACTGTCTTGGCAACAAATCAATGTCGCGGATAGCGCCGCCGGAGCCGTTGGCGACCTTGAACTCATCGGAGATGGCCGCATCATTCTCGCAGGTGAGATCACAGAGCGTTCACTCGACCGCGATCGCATCGTGTCGACGTTCACAACCAAAATTGTGGAAGCGGGCGTGACCGACTACCTGTTTTTAGTCACGAAACCGCCGGCCGACGACGCGAAGCAGCAGTGCTTCTGTTATTTCGCACAGGGACATGAGATCAATTTTGTGGAAATCGCATCGTGGATTCACATGATCTTGGCGACACTGGGGACTGGCGGCCGGCGCCTGTTTGAGGCGCGGATGGCGGATCTTCTCGGTCAGCCAGACGTGCCGAAGTCGCTTAAAGTGGATTGGAACGACTGCATCGCGTTCATTGCAAACCGGATGCGATGATGTATGGAACCGCTCCTTGGTGTCGCGGCGAAGGTAGGCCCAAGTGTAGGCGCGGATGAGCTCACCCGTCTGCGAAAGGATAACGCTGGGCCGCATCAGCTTTTATTGTAAGCGACCGCGCTATAAAATAGAATGCGATCGAGGCAGATGCCGCTCCCTACTTCGCGAAAGCTTCCCAATCATGCGCGTCAAAGAAGCCGAAACTTGCATCCATCTGAAGGTCAACTGCGGCGGCCGCGTCTCGCGGCGCATGTTCATGGCCGTCGGCGGCGCGGCGTTGGCCGGCTCGGGACTGCTGGGCCGCATCAGCCTGCATGCCGACGAACTGAAAAAACAAGGCCGCTCCTGCATTCTCGTCTGGCTGGCCGGCGGTCCAAGTCAGATGGAAACCTGGGATCCAAAACCGGGTACGCCCAACGGCGGCGAGACCAAAGGCATCAACACCGCCGTCAGCGGAGTGCAGATCGCCGAATACTGGCCAAAGCTCGCGAAATCGCTCGACCGTTGGGGCCTCATTCGCTCCATGACCAGCAAAGAGGGCGCCCACGAACGCGCCACCTATCAAATGCACACCGGCCGCCGGCCGACCGGTTCGCTCAAGTTTCCCAACATCGGCTCGGTCGCCGCCGAATACCTTGGCCGGCGCGGCGCGGAGCTGCCCAACTTTGTCAGCGTGGGCGATACGATCGGTGCGGGCTTTTTGGGTGTCTCTTCGCAACCGTTCATCGTTCACAAGGCAGGCGCTTTGCCCGATAACGTGGCCCATGCCGTGCCCACGCGGCAACTCGAACGCCGCCTGGCCATGCTGCGCGAGCAGAACCACGATTTTTCCCTGGCCGGAGCCAAGGCGCTGGCCATCGAACAGCAGGGCCTTTACAACCAGGCTACGCGCATGATTCTTTCGCCCAAGCTCAAAGCGTTTGAATTGGAGGGCGAGTCGGACAGCACGCGCGAGGCTTATGGCAAGAACGCCTTCGGACAAGGGCTGCTGGTGGCCCGGCGTTTGATCGAGGCCGGCGTGCCGTTCGTCGAAGTGCATCGCGGCGGTTGGGACAATCATGTGGGAATCTTCAAGGCCATGCCCAAGATGGCCGGCGAGGTCGATCAAGGCATCACCGCGCTGGCCGACGATCTTCATCAACGCGGGCTATTGGAAAAAAACCTCGTGATCTGCATGGGCGAGTTCGGCCGCACGCCCAAGGTGAACCCACGGGCGGGCCGCGATCATTGGCCCAAGACCTTTAGCGTGTTGCTCACCGGGGGTGGCATTCGCGGCGGCCGCGTGATCGGCAAGACCACGCCCGACGGCATGGACGTGGCCGAGAATCCGATCGTGGTTGAAGATTTGTTTCAAACCATCTGCGCCGCCATTGGGCTTGACGCCAGCGAAACGCTGGAAGCGCCCAATGGCCGGCCGATCAAGATCGTCGACGGCGGACAGTTGATTACGGGGCTGTTCAGCTAGGCCCATACTTGACAGGAGGCGAGAGAGACAACCAATGCCCGTAAGCGGCGTTCAAGCATTGCTCGAAATGCTCACCCATGCCGGCGTGGAGCGTATCTTTGGCAACCCAGGCACCACGGAGTTGCCCCTGATGGATGCGTTGGTCGCCGATCGGCGCATTCAATATATGCTCGGGCTGCAAGAAGTGCCGGTGGTGGCCATGGCCGATGGCTACGCCCAGGCCTCACGGAAGCTCGGCGTGGTCAATCTGCATATAAGTTGCGGATTGGGAAATGGCATGGGCATGCTCTACAACGCCTATCGCGCCGGCACGCCGCTCTTGGTGACCGCCGGACAGCAAGATCGCCGGCTGAAGGCCGAAGAGCCGATTCTTTGGTCGGACATGGTGGCCGTCGCCCGGCCGTGGACAAAATGGTCGGTCGAAGTCGAGCGGTTGGCCGATCTGCCGCTGATCCTCCGCCGGGCCATACAAACCGCGCTCACACCCCCGACCGGCCCTGTTTTTCTCTCCCTGCCCATCGACTTGCAGATGGAGACGGGCGAGCTTGACCTGACGCCCGCCCCGCGTTTGGATCATCGCGTGCGTCCTCCGCTTGAGGCCCTTGAGCGTGCGGCCGATCTGCTGGCTCAAGCGCGAAATCCGGCGATTCTGTCGGGCAGCCGAGTGGTTGAGGCTGATGCGATGGCGGAAGTCGTCGCCGTCGCCGAGCGATTGGGCGCGCCGGTTTTCACGGAGTCGGGCACAACGCACGGGCGCCTTGGCTTTCCGTCCGATCA
>DASVGM010000343.1:0-4446 GCA_036379555.1 Pirellulales bacterium
GGGTGGGGGGGGGCCTATGGGGCCGGGAATGATGGGCGGCATGCCACCCGGTGCGCCTGGTGGTATGATGGGGCCTGACGCCGGTGGCATGCCAGGCATGGGCGGAATGGGCGGAATGGGATTCGGCGTCGGCGGCCTTGATGGCCAAGGCGGTGGAGTGGAAACCACCATTTACGACTGGATCGTGGAGCTGAGCGGTGTCATCTATCTCTACAATCCGGCCGATATCGCGCAATTGGGAACGGGGGCCGTGGGAGCATCGGAGCAACGCTCCTTTGGCGTGCCCGCCAAGCCGGTGCGTCCGCCGCGCGGCTCGTCCGCAGTGGGCGGCGCCTCGTACATGGGGTCGATGGGGTCGGGGTAATTGAGGGCGGGCAGGATCATTGAAGTCGGGGTAAACTGAGGGCCGGTTAGTCCATTCGGCACGATCGCGTCAAAAACAGGATTCAGTGTATGAAGGCAAAACTCGATTCCGCGCAGGTCAAAACCTTCCTGCTGCACCACGTCGAAAAAATCGTCTTTGGAGGCTTTGTCGCCGCCTTTCTCTTGATCTGCTGGTCGGCCTTCAAGCTAAAGCCCTATGACAAAACGCCCGACCAGTTGAAAAAAGTCGCCGACGACGTTTCGCAACTGGTCGAGAGCAAAACCCCGCCTGATCAGTTCGAGGGTCTGCCCAGCGTGCCGGACTTTAGCAATCTGGGAGCGGTCGGTCCCGCGCCGGTCGATCCGCAGTATTACGCGGTGACGCCCATGAACCTGCCTTATGAAGAGCGGCAGGAGTTGCGTAAAGAACCGAAGTTCTTCGCGCTGTTGGAGCTGAACAGTTATTGCGGCTATGGCGGCATCGCCGTTGGCGAGCCGGGCCGCCTGGCGCGTGCGGCCAATTTCGGCGGTGGCGAAGGCGACATGATGGGGGCCGGCATGATGCCGCCCGGTATGATGGGGCCCGGCATGGACAACGGCTACATGCCTCCGGGATCGGACTCGATGATGGGGCCGGGCGGTGGCATGATGCCGGGCGGCGGCATGATGCCGGGCGGCGGCATGATGCCCGGCGGTGGCATGGATCCGAGTGGCGGCATGGGGCCGGGTGGCATGGGGCCGGGTGGCATGGGGCCGGGTGGCGGCATGATGCCGGGCGGAATGGGGCCTGGTGGCGGCATGCCAGGCTACGGCAGGCAGCGGCCAAAATCAGCGAGTGAGAAGCGGCGGGAACGTGAAGCCGCGCGCAAGGCCGAGGCTGCGGCCAAAGCCGCCGCTCGACCCAAGCCCAAGCCGGTCGTCGCCGAAAAGATTGTCCTGACCCAAGCGCCGGACGGCTCCAAGGTTCAAGGGCGTTATTGGGTTTGCCTGGTGGGCGCCATTCCCTATTGGCAGCAACTTAACGAGTTTCAGGCGACCTTCCGCGATGCGCGAGGGTTTGAGCCGAAGCGCGACTACCCGCGCTACATCCTGCCGCGCATCGAACGCGCTGAAGTGGCCGGCGGAAAAACCGGCGCGTGGGAAGAACTGGATATCGAAGAGGCGGCCGACGATTTTGAAACCTGGGCCGCCGAGTATCCTGAGATCGTCGATAAGCAGTTCCTCTTGCCGATCGTCAGCGAACCGCTGCCGCCCTTGATCTTCGCCAATCACGACAAGGAAAAGGTCACTCATCGCTTGACGCAAGTCGTGGAGCAAAAGCCTGTCGTGACCGAAGAGAAAGACACCAAGAAAAAGTCGCGGAGTTACTTCGGCGGCGGTCGCTCCAACTCGCGGCCCGGCATGGCCACCCCCATGGGCGGATATGGCGGCTATGGCGGCATGCAGAACCGCGCCGCGGCCGCGGTGGTCGAGCATCGCTTGTTCCGGTTTTTCGATTTCAAGGTCGATCCGGGCAAGACCTACCGTTATCGCGTCAAGCTGGTGCTGCGAAATCCAAACTCCGGCGTGCCGCCCCGGTTCTTGGAAAAACGCGAGTTCAGCCAAGGAGACACGCGAGAGGCCGACTGGTCGGAACCGTCGCCGTCGGTGACCGTCATTGCCGGCAATCGCTTGTTGGCGGGCACGGTTTCGCCGGGCCGCGGCGATCCCACCGGCCATGTGCTCGCTAAGCTCTTTAACGAAGAAGCGGCGGCTGAGATTCGCCGTTTGTTTGACATCTACCGAGGCTCCGTGCTCAACGAGTCGGAGGTGGAAATCAATCTGGCTGAAGGAGAATTCAGTAAACCGCGATCCGCCACGCTCGACATTACAACCAACGCCGTCGTGCTGGATATGTTCGGCGGTGATAAGATTCCCGGAGCGCGCGCCGCCGATGCGCGGTCGGAACCGCCCAAGGTGCCCGGCCACTTTCTCGTGCTCGACAACGACGGCGACTTGAGAACGCTGGTGCAATCGACCGACGCGGGCATGTTTGAAACGGAGGCCGAAGAAGCCCAGCGGCAGGCATCGCCGCCCGGCAAGGCCGGCAACGGGCCGGCCGGCGCCGGCAACGCCGCCGGGCCGGACGACGGTTTTTCCAATTTCAATAATATCCCGGACAGGGGCAGCAGGCCGAGGGGCCGACGCTAAATAACCAGGCGTGACGGTTTTTTATGTGGCCCGACGCCGAAAAGACGCAGGAATTGCTGGCGCAGGCCCGAGCGGGCCAGCGCGAGGCCATTGGCGAGTTGCTGGAGAAACACCGCGACGCCTTGCGGCGCATGGTGGCGTTGCGCATGGATCGGGTGCTCAGGCAGCGTGTCGACGCCAGCGACATCGTGCAAGACGCGCTGATTGAGGCCAACCGGCGGCTGCAAGAGTATCTTGCCGACCCGCGGCTGCCGTTCCGCCTCTGGCTACACCACATCGCGCGCGATCGTTTGATCGACGCGCATCGCCGCCACCGCGTGGCCGCGCGGCGCAGCCTCGATCGCGAGCAACCGCTGGCGGCACGGGCCACGCTCGACCATTCGACCATCGACCTAGCCGCTCAGCTATGCGACCGCGAGCTGACTCCGGCCGCCGCCGCCACTCGGCAGGAGATTGAACGCCGCTTTCAAGCGGCGCTTGAGGAGTTGGACGAAAACGATCGCGAGGTGATTTTGCTGCGTCACTTCGAGCAGTTGTCGAATCAGGAGACCGCCCAAGCGCTCGGCTTGAGCGAAGCCGCCGCCGGCATGCGTTATTTACGGGCCGTCCGTCGCCTACGGGCGCTTTTGCAAGAGCCACCCTCGGGGGATTAGCGGTTCTTTCTTGGAGTGCGGCGCGATTGCCCGTGCCACAGTTGGTAATGGAGTGCGTTGTCGTACGATCCGATATTTACGCCCGCGTACAGAGCGTCGTCGCGGACCACTTGTTGGAGAATGCGGTGGCGGCGCTAGTCGAGTCGGGCATGCGAGAGTATGACGGCCACGACCCATGCTGGAAAGTTACCAGAAGTATCGGCAAGAATGCGCCGCCGCATTGACAGTTCGTTTTCGATGTTGTAGTATTTATCAACACTCAACGCGAGCCGGTGCGGCGGTCATGGTATTCATCCAATTCATCTGGGATCTCGATGACGATCCCGAGGGCAACGTGCAGCATCTGCTGGAGCATGACATAACCAAGGAAGAAGCGGAACATGTCCTCCGACATCCGGATTCCGAAACCACGAGTGATAGCAGCGGGCGGCCGCTTACTTTCGGCTCTACCGCGGAGGGGCGGCATTTGGCGGTCGTTTGGGAACACGTCCTCGACGACCCATTGACGATTTACCCCGTGACGGCGTACGACGCCAAAGAACGAGCATAGAGGTGCGATATGGAGTTTCGTCGGCGGCAGATGAAGATCGAGCGATCGCCAGAGGAAAAAGCGCGCCTGAAGGCGGTTCGCGAACGCTTTCAAAAAGAGAAGCCGGCGCTGGACGAGCTTGTCGCGAGCGGCGAGTATACGCCGCCGATCAAGCAGGCTGAATACTGGGAGCTTATGAAAACCGCAGCCGCGCTGAAGCAGGCGCGCGAAGAGGCCGGCATCAGCCTGCGGCAAATGGCCGAGCGGATGGCGATGGACGTGGGCGCGCTAAGTCGACTCGAAAACGGAGTCAATAGCAATCCCACTCTCGAAACGCTCTTTCGCTACGCCAATAGCCTTGGCAAGAAGGTGCTCGTGCAGCTTGTTGACTTGCCTAAAAACGCTCCGCGAAAGAAAAAGTCGGCGCTCTAATACCACCGGATCGTGATTGGCGCGTTACGCAACTCGTCCGCCCCACGCGGATCAAGGACGTGTGGCGACCGTTAGTCAACACAATACCGAAACTTCTCACCAGGTTTTGCGGATTTCAGGATTCGCTCGGAAACTCGCAAATCCCACAGTTCTTCGTCGCTATGACCAGCAGCGGTTAGGGCTGCAATCAGGGCTGTGATTGTGCGCAAGCCTTCTTCAACCGACGCCCACTTCGGCTCGGCTGGCGGCAAACCACATTCTTCGCGTTCGTCCTCGTCC
>DASVGM010000344.1:0-7021 GCA_036379555.1 Pirellulales bacterium
TTCGCGGCAGAACCTCGCCACCTTCTGCCAAACCTGGGTCGAGCCGGAGGTTCACAAGCTCATGGACGAGTGTCTGGCGAAAAACATGATCGACAAGGACGAATACCCGCAGACCTCCGAGATCGAAGCGCGTTGCGTCCACATGGTGGCCGATTTGTGGAACGCCCCGGAGCACGCCAACACGGTGGGTTGCTCGACGACCGGTTCGAGCGAGGCGGCCATGCTGGGCGGCATGGCGATGAAACGTCGCTGGGAGGCCAAACGCAAAGCGGCCGGCAAGGCCGTCGATAAGCCAAATCTCATCACTGGCCCGGTGCAGATCTGTTGGCACAAGTTCGCCCGTTATTGGGATATCGAGCTGCGCGAGATTCCGCTGGAAAATGGGCGTTATGTGATGACTCCCGCCGAAGTGATCGGGCGCTGCGATGAGAATACCATCGGCGTCGTACCCACGTTGGGCGTGACCTTCACTTGCCAATATGAACCGGTGGCGGCGGTCGCCGCGGAACTGGATCGTCTTCAGCAGGAGCGAGGGCTTGACATTCCGTTGCACGTCGATGCGGCCAGCGGGGGCTTTCTCGCGCCGTTTTGCGCGCCGGAACTGATCTGGGACTTTCGGCTGCCGCGCGTCAAGTCGATCAACAGTTCGGGGCACAAGTTCGGTCTGTCGCCGCTGGGGGTGGGGTGGGTCATTTGACGGGAAGAACACGACCTGCCCGACGACCTTGTTTTTTGGGTCAACTATCTCGGCGGCAACATGCGCGACATCGCGCTCAATTTCTCGCGGCCGGGCGGACAGGTCGTTTGCCAATACTACAATTTTTTGCGTTTAGGACGCGAAGGCTATGGCAAGATTCAAACGGCCTGTTACGAAACGGCCGAGTATCTGGCCGGCAAGATCCAGCGCTTGGGGCCTTTTGAGATGATTTACGGCGGCCACCCGACGAACGGCATTCCGGCGGTGTGTTGGACCATCAAACCGGGCGCGGATCCGGGCTTCAGTCTTTACGATCTGGCCGACCGTCTGCGCACGCGAGGCTGGCAGGTTCCCGCGTATTCGTTGCCGCCCAACGAGCAAGACGTCGTCGTGCAGCGAATTCTGGTGCGGCACGGCGTCAGTCGCGACCTGGGGTCGCTGTTGTTGGCAGACATGCGGCAGGCCATCGATTATTGTGTGAAGCATCCACAGCATGCCGCGCTGACGGCTGAGGAAGCGTCAGGATTTCGGCATTAGACAAGCGTTCGCCACGGTGTTCACTTCTGCTTGATTCACCGCTAAAATAGCGCCATGAGCTATAATTCAACATTTGCGGCGTTCGCCGCCTGCTGCTTTTTCGTTTCGCACGTCTTGGCGGCCCCGCAAACTTCCGCGCCTGATTCGCCGCCGATTTTCGCGGAGCGCCCTGATGATGACGCGGCCGACGACGCCGGTCGCATTTCACTGAAGCAGCCGGGACAGCGCGATTTCATCGTGGATCTGGCCGATCTCATCTCGTCCGGCGACGAAGCGAAAATTCGCCAACTCGCCACCAGCTTGCTCAACGAGAAGGCCACGCCGATTGTGGTGGTCACCATTGAGTCGATGGCCAAATACCACGGCGCCGGCATGCGAATTGAAACCTTCGCCCGGTTGTTGTTCGATCAATGGGGCATCGGACAGGCCAAAATCGGCGATCAACTCTGGAACACCGGCATACTGCTGCTGGTTTCGCGCGACGATCGCAAAGCCCGCATCGAACTGGGAGCCGGCTGGCGGCACGATCAAGACTCGCTCGCGCAGCACATCATGAACGAGCAAATTGTGCCGCGCTTTCGGCAAGGCGATTTTTCCGGCGGCATCCTGGCCGGTGTCGAAGCGCTCGACAAAATGGCGCGCGGCCTGGAACTGCCTCACCCACCGACGCCTTGGTGGCAACCCTGGCTGGTCATCGGCGCCATCGGCCTAATGATCTTCACCGTGGTTTCGCTCATTCGCCGCGGTTCAAGCGGTTGGGCCTGGTTGCTTTGGGGCGTGGTGTTTTCCATTTTGGGTTATCTTCTCTACTCTTTCTTGAATAGCTCTCGCAATTCCGGCGGGGGCGGCGGCTTTTCAGGCGGATCGTTCGGCGGCGGTTTTTCAGGCGGCGGCGGGGCCACGGGCTCTTGGTAACGAAAGGATGAGATGCATGGCAAGTGTGGCCAAAAAGTTGACGGCGGACGAGCTACAGCGAATCAACCAGGCGGTGGCGGCGGCCGAGGCCAGAACGTCGGCTGAAATTGTGCCTGTGGTGGCGGCCGTTTCGGGCCGTTACGATCGGCCGGAAGACATCGTGGGCGTGTGGACATCGGTTATCGCCTTGGCGCTGTGTTGGTGGCTGCTGCCGGAACACGCGAGGGTCGGCGATTGGGGATCGCTGCCGGCTTGGGCTCATTTGCTGATGTTGATGGCGAGCGTGGTTGCGGGTTTTGCGATGGGCGCGGTGCTTGGCGCGCACGTCAATTGGCTGCGGCACTTGTTCGCCCCGGCCCGGCAGATGCGTGATGAAGTGCTGTTGCGTTCGCGGCAGGTTTTCTTTGACAGCCGCGTGCATCACACCGCCGGCCGCACCGGGTTGTTGATTTACGTCTCGCTGTTTGAGCGTATGGCGGCGGTGGTGGCCGACGAGGCCGTCATCGAAAAGCTCGGCCAGCCGGCCATCAACGAGCTGCGCGATCATCTGACCTCCGCGCTCGGCAAGCAACGGCTTGCCGACGCCATATCCGATACCATCGCCGCCGCCGGCGAGCGTCTGTCGGGCGTGCTGCCGCGCACCGAGGATGACGTCAATGAATTGCCCGACGCGGTGGTGATGCTCGATCGGCCGCTGTGAGCTGCCTTCGGAAACTTTGGTCCGCGCCTGATTTGTACGCACTCAAGCTATCGGCCACGATTGACTGAACGAGCTTACTCGTGTTAGCCGATAACCACAGCCACGCACAACCAGCAACGTAGTGGCGGAGAGAATTGAAAGCGCTGTCGCGACGGCCGCTAGAATCGCGCAGCCGATTAAGGACACAGCGAAGTAATAGCCGGGCAGCATGCCAGCGACCGTGGCCATCCCAATCGCGATTGGCACCCGATGCCAGGCCAAACCGCGGCTCAGCGATGCCCAAACGGCAACTCCCACGATGCCGGCGGTCGTGAGCGCCACCACGAGCAATACGGCCAGATAAAAGACCGGCGACGTGTAGCTTGCCTGAAATCGAGACTCTCGGCAAATTCGGCCAATTGCCAAAAGAGCTCCTACGGCGGCCGTTAAAACGAATACGTGCCGGAGCGTGAAGCGAAGAGGCTGCGAATGGCGGCGACAGTCGTCTTGTTCCCTGACAAGCCAAATTCCCAAGGCCCACATGATAGCGCCGAATGCCACAGCGGCAAAACTCACCGCCGGGGCCAAAAGCAGAATAAAGGGTGGAGGAACAGGTTTCGCCGACATCATTACTCCAATCGTGAGAGCCCACAGCCAAAGCGTAATTGCCGCTACGGCGAACATTCGCTTACCGCGGGTGGTCGAACGCCCGGTCGCCAGCGGCATTGCCATGCCTAAAAGACCAAGCTCGCTGCCGATGAGTGCGGTGAAAAGGGAATTGGCAATCATGTGCAAGACCAAGCTCGAATTGGCATCAACGCAGCCGGCCAACAGAATCCCGGCGGAGGCATGAAAGATTACAGTCTTTCCGAACCGCCGGACTACCTTGGCATTTGTATGGATGGATGTACTGGTAGTTTCGTTGTTTGGCATATTACGACAACAACATGCGGCATGGCGCCCGAAACGAGTCGCGGTAGAGAACTGCCTCACACCCCACGTCACATGTCATGCAACGATGAGTCTGGCAGCGAAGTTTCATTGAACATCCGATCGTAGCATCTGACCGCGAGCCGCTCTGCGGCGAGGAGCCGTTTCCGTAGTCGCTCAGATCGCCGATCCGGCCGCAGCCCCGGCCAATTTGGCGCCAACGACAATGCCTGTTGCCAGATTCTTTGAAATCGTGGCGACGGCTCTCCAAGCGTTACGTCACGACGGGCAGCAATTAAGAGCCGAAAGCGGTGCCCTACCGCGCGCCTCTCGCGCGTGTTGATTCTTGGCCGCTCGTCAGACCAAAGGAATCCGCCTGCTAAATGGTCATAAGAATACGTTGCATTCGGGTCAAAAGGCATCCCGTCCAGAGTTCGCAGTGCTTCAATTGAGAGCCGGTCAATATCATCCATCTTGATGTCGCGCGTACCAATGGGGTTGCGTTATCAGGTCAGCCGATGCCCAGGTTCCGGCAACTTTCCTCGTAGCTCTTCTCCAGTTCCAAAGGCACGGCGAGGTCGTCAGCGAGCCAGAGCGGCATCGTGGGCAGTGGTTTTCCGATCGCTAATGCCTGTAACCAAGTCTCCAATTGCCAATCGTCGCCCCGCTTCGTAAAACGACACGCCGCCGCATAAAGCGGTTCGGCGCCAAGGTTCAGATCGGATCGGTCCAACATCTCCAGCAGTTCGGCATAAAGATTGGTTGTACGCGTGGTGACGATATCGACGATCGTCACCGATACCCTTTCACGCAGCAGGTTCGCGCACTTGGCGACAAACGCGCGGCGGTTCTCAGGGCGGTCCTTGTTCGCCGGACTCACGATCTCCACCGCGGCCACGAGCCGCGCCTGTCGCCGGCCGTCGTAGATTTCAATCTCATACACGTCTTGCGCCGGCAGTGCGCAGGCGACCACGAGGGTCGGCCGCGGGGGCGCCCAGACCGCCGTTGCCACGCCGCCATTACCCTCGCCGGCCGTCGCGGCCGCCGACGCCTCTTCTTCGTAAGCGGCGACGTCGATTTCCGCGCTTCGGCCCGAATGCACGTTCAACTCGGCGAAATAGCCGCGCGGCAGCTTGTGAAGCAAATCGGCGACGATCATCGCCGGCCACATGCCATGCATGCTTTCCCAATGACGCTTGTTATCCAGGGCTGGACGAAAATGATCGCGTAGAGGCATGGAACATCTCCAAATCAACGGTCAGCCGCCAAGCCCTCAAAACGCCCGGTTGCGCTTGGCGATTTCATCGCGCAATCGCGCGGCCTGCTCGTATTCTTCGCTCGCCACGGCGTCGTCGAGTTGTTCTTGCAGCGTGCGACCGACGTGATAGTGGTCGCGCAGCGATTCGCGAAGCTGGTTCAGCCGCTCGGCAAGTTCATCGTCTTCAAAGCGCTCCTCGGCCTCGACGTCGACGTAAAACTCGCGAATGCGGTCCAGGCCCAGGTTGATTTGCCCAATGGCGGCTTCGGGGCCGTTCTCCTCCAGTTCGGCCAGGGCCGCCGCTTGCGTGCGATGAAACAAAATAAACGGGCGATATTGCTCGTGCGACATCGTCCATTCTTCACTGGGCGAATGCTCGCCGACAAAATCCATAAAGGCCAGACTGTGGTCGGCGTCGCGCACCGCCCGGCGAAAATCTCGCAGGGCCAGCCAGCAAATTCGACGCTGATAGTATTGCACAAACTCGCGATCGGCCTCGTTGCATTGCTCCTCGCTGAGCGAAAACTCCTCGCCGTCGTGAACGGCCAGCGCCAGCAGGTAATCAAAATACGTCTCGGCGCCGCCGGGGCGGCTGCCGTCCGGGCGGCCATCAACCTCCAGTTGCAAGAGCCCCATATCAATGCGCATTTGCAAAACGTCGCGACCGTCGGCGCCGCGCACCACGCGCGCCGCCACTTCGCCCGGCTCGTAGTTCCAATCCTTCAAAATGGAATCAATATTCTGCCGCTTCGCCATAAATAAAGTATCTTGTCGCCCGCCAAACTCCGCTACTGATTCTCGGCCTTTTCAAATGATCTGCTTCCGAATTATACCGCACGCGGCCGGAAACGTGATAGTAATGATTCTCGCGCCGCGAGCACGTCGCGCATCGCGGCGGCGGCGTCGTCAGACAGGGCCGTCAGGTGCCCCATTTTGCGTCCGGGCCGCGCCGCTGCCTTCCCGTATAAATGAAGCTTCACGTTTGGGCAAGACAATAATTGCCGCCAATCGGGTTCTCCGCTGAGCCAGAGGTCGCCCAGCAAGTTGGCCATCGCGGCCGGACACAACAGCCGGGTGGAACCCAACGGCAGCCCGCAAATCGCCCGTAATTGCTGCTCGAACTGGCTGGTGACCGAGGCGTCAAACGTAAAGTGGCCCGAATTATGCGGTCGCGGAGCTAATTCATTGATCAACAGCGAGCCATCGGTCGCCACGAAAAACTCCACACACAGCACGCCGACCACGTCCAGCGATTCCAGCACCGCATGGGCAATGGAGACGGCTTCCGCGGTGATGCGATCGGGCAACGGCGCCGGCGCCAACGAAACATCGAGAATATGGTGTTCATGTGAATTGGCGGTTACACCGTAATCCACCAGCGAGCCGTCCGCCCCGCGGGCCGCCACGACCGACGCCTCGCACTCAAAATCGACCCAGGCTTCGAGTACCGCTTCGTCCGTGCCTAACTGCCGCCAGGCGTCGGCAAGGTTATCCCAATCGGTAAGCTTGATCTGTCCCTTGCCATCGTAACCCCAACCGGCGGTTTTCAGCACGGCCGGCAACCCCAATTGCCGCACGGAGGATTCCAACTCGGCCGCGCTGCGAACCGGCAAAAAAGGCGTGACGGGAAATCCGTGCGACCGCAGAAAGGTTTTTTCACGCAAGCGGTGCTGCGTGGTGTGCAGCACGGCGCCGGCCGGCCGCACTTCGGCGCGTTCCGCGGCGGCCGCGGCGGTGGCCGCGGGCACGTTTTCAAATTCAAACGTCACCACCGATACTTGCGAGGCGAATCGCCGCACAGCGTCCAAATCATCGTAGGAGGCGTTAATTTCCAAATCGGCGACTTGGCCGGTGGGTGTGTCGTCGGCCGGTGAAAGCGTATGAACGCGATATCCCATGCGCCGCGCGGCGATGGCGAACATGCGCCCCAATTGGCCGCTGCCCAACACGCCCACAGCGGCACCCGGAAGAACAACACGGTTCACGGCAGTTGATCTCCCAGCAC
>DASVGM010000345.1:0-3983 GCA_036379555.1 Pirellulales bacterium
GGAGAAGATAGGAGGCGGGAGTATAGGGTGATCGGCGGCAGGCGGCAAGGCCAGCGGTGTTTGTCGCTTTTCGCGCACGGTAACGGCGGAGCGTGCCTGCCGCCTGGCAAGCGTCATTGAGGCCCGCGCGGCGGCATGGGACCGGGCGAGGGCAGAATGCCGGGTTGTGGTCCGACCGCCGGCCCCGGATAGGCGCCCGGCGCGCCGAACCCCGGCGCGGGCACATACACCGGCCCGCCGCCACTGGGCTGCATGAAGTATCCGCGGCCGTCGCGCGGCAATCCCAAGGTGGGCGCTTGGGGCGGTGGCCCAGTCGGCGGCATGACGCGCGGCGGCAAACGGGGCGGTGGCGGCGGCGCGGCCAGGCGTTCTAACTTCGTCGCTTGGCGCAGGTTTTCCGCCCGACCAATCAATTGGTTCGTGGGCACGACGCGCGTCGGCACGAGCTGGTATGTAAACGTCCGCTCATCGCGAATCTCATTGGGCACGATCGTTTCCGAGACGAAATCAAGCGGTGGAATCTCGTACCAGGGAGGTGGAATCCACTGCATGACGGTCAGCGTTTCAAAGCCGTCTTTCACCAGCTTGATTTGCCGCTCGCCATAATAGATATACTCGACCGAGCAGGGGGTTCGACCTATCTCATACTTGTCGATATAAACCAAAGCACCGGGCGGGTTGCTGCGCACGGTGATGCGTCGCTGCACGCAGCCGCCGGCGCAAACGAGCAGGCACAGGCCGGCCAGCCTGAAAAACAGCACGAAAAACCGCCGCGCGCCAGAAAGAGTCACGCAAAACCAAGTCAAGAAGTGAGGGAAATGGGGGCCACAGTATAGCGAGCGCCGATAAAATCTTCCAGGCCGGAATGCGGAAGCATCTATCATCATGCGGCCAAACGAATTAGAATCATCTTCGCGGCCACCCGCCGACGCTGGCGCGGCCACGCGCCGCTGTTTGTTCTCTCCGCTGAATTGAGTTGCTCATTACCAAAAGCATGGCCGAAACGACTGGTACTTGGGAGAGCTACGTCGATCAGGCGGCTTTGAGTGACATCGGCCTGCGGCGCTCGAATAACCAAGATTCTTTCACGGTGGTCATGGCCGGCAGCGGCGACGCCTGGGCGCGGCGCGGCCATCTCTTCATGGTGGCGGATGGCATGGGCGCCCATGCGGCCGGCGAACTGGCCAGCAAGATGGCTTGCGATACCGTGCCCCTGACCTACGAAAAAGAGATCGAGCGCACCGAGCCGCCCCCCTTGGCGTTGCGAAAGGCCATCGAAGACGCCAACAACCGCATCCATTCCCGCGGCCAGGCCAATCTTGATTTTCGCGGCATGGGCACCACGGCCAGCGTGCTGTTGCTGCTGCCGCAAGGGGCGCTGATCGCCCACGTGGGCGACAGCCGCGTTTACCGCCTGCGCGGCGATCGGTTCGAGCAACTCTCCTTCGACCACAGCCTGGTGTGGGAAATGATGGCCGCCGGCAAATTTCGTGAAGACCAGGTGCCGGGCTACATTCCCAAAAACATCATCACGCGTTCGCTGGGGCCTTCGCCGCACGTCGAGGTCGATCTGGAAGGTCCGTGGCCGCTCGTTCCCGGCGACACGTTTTTGCTTTGCAGCGACGGCCTGAGCGGGCAGGTGAGTGATGAAGAGATGGGAGCCGTGCTCACGGCGTTTAGCCCCAACGAGGCGGCTCGCGTGTTGATCGATCTGGCCAACTTGCGTGGCGGGCCGGACAACATCAGTGTGATCGTGGCCAAGGTGAAGGGCACGCCGCAGGGGACGCCGGTGAATTGGACGGTGCCGGCCAAAACGACTCGGCCCGCGGTTCACCCGGCGGTGTGGGTGATCTTGGGAGTGTGCGGCCTGGCGACCTTGTTAAGCTTGCTGGCAAGGCACTATGGCGCCACTTTGGTGATGGGCCTGGTGACGCTGGTCGCCGGTATTGCGACATTCGTGCGCGGCAGGGGCGCGAGCGGCCGCCGCTTGGACAACTTGCGTTTCGGCCGCGGGCCATACAATCCGCGCACGGTGTTGGTGAACAACGAGTTGGTCGACAAATTGGCGAAGTTTGTGGGCCAATTGCGCGACGCCGCGATGGAAGCTCAATATGAGGTGAATTGGAGCCACTTCAACCACCTCGATTCACGCGCCCTGGCCGCGGCCGAGCGAAAAGATTATTTAACCGCCGTCCGCGAATACGGCTACGCGATGAGTTTTATGATGAGCGAGATACGCGGCCAACGGAAGAAGAAGCCCGACATTCCAGATTGAATAACCTGGCGTGATGTCAAGAAAAGGAGGATGGGCTTCCTTGCCGTCCAGTTGTTTGGTGACGGGCTAGGAAGCCCATCCTCCACGACGCCGCGCCGCGGAATCACGCAAGGTTATTTGGTGCCCGCGATCCATCGCGAGCGCCGGTGGTGCCGTCCGGCGCGGCGGCTACAATGAAGATTTCGCCCGACATCTACACTCGACAAAGTGAGAAAGATTTGGCCGTGCAGAATCGAATCCGCCGTCAACGTGCGCTGGCCTTCGCAGCCGTGCTGTCACTCTGGGCCTGTGGCGTGCAAGCGGCCGACAAGCCCGCATCGTGGCCGTGCTGGCGCGGGGCCGGTGGCCAGGGAATCGCCGCCGCACAAGCGGTGCCGCATGCCTGGCTGACCAATCCGCGGCCGGCGTGGGAGGCGACGTTGGGCATCGGCTGGTCGTCGCCGATCGTGGCGGAGGGCAAAGTTTTCGTCACCGACCGCCAAGGCGGCGCCGAGCGTGTGCTCGCGTTCGACGCCGCGAGCGGCAAAGAGGTTTGGCGGCGCACCGACCCGGTTGATTTCGATCCGCACGCGGTGGGCGCGCGGCATGGCAATGGCCCCAAGAGCACGCCCGCCTTCGCACATGGCAACGTCTACAGTCTCGGCATCGCCGGCCGGTTGCAGTGCCTGAACGCGGCCGGCGGCAAGCAAGTTTGGGAGGTCAACTTTCCGGATCGATTTGGCAAACATCAGCCGCTGCCCGGCGGCCGCGCGTTTGTCGACGGCACACAATCCGTCGTCGTGCCGGTGGACGAAGGCGCAGGCGCTCCAGTGCCGTTGTTTGGCTACACCGGTTCGGTGCTCGTGGCGGGCGGCCTGGTGGTGACATCGGTCGGCGGCGCGCACGCAGGCACCATCATGGCCTTCAACGCCCAGACGGGCAAAGAAGTGTGGCGCGCCCTGCGCGACGAAGTTTCCTATTCGTCGCCGGTGGCGGCCACGCTGGCAGGTATCGAACAAGTGGTGGTCATGACCGGGCCCGAAGTGGTCGGGCTGGAACTGACGAGCGGCCGCAAACTCTGGAGTCATCCGTTTCAGATTCAATACAACGAAAGCATCGGCACGCCCGCCATTGCCGATCCCTACGTGGTGGTGACGGGCGATGGCCATCCCTTGACGGCGCTCAAGATTTCTCGCGACGGGGGCGGTTGTTCGCTGGAAGTCGGTTGGAAAAACCGCGACCTAAGCAGTTATCTGTCGTCGCTGCTCGTTCACCAGGGGCATATCTATGGCATGAACGATGGCGGCGAGTTTGGTTGCGTGCGGTTGAGCGACGGTAAAACGGTTTGGATCGACGGTCGTCACGGCTTTTATTGCACGCCACTCTTGGCGGGTGCGGAATTACTCTGCCTCAACGAAAAAGGTAACCTGCTGCTCTTGTCCGCCACACCTAAGTCATATCAGCCGCTGATTGAAGCGCAACTTGCCGACCGCGCCACCTGGACCTCGCCCGCCTTGGCGGGCAAATGGCTGTATGTTCGCGCTCACGAGCGGCTCATGGCGTTTAAGATGAGGTGAGGATGGTCACGAGTGGATATGCGACGCTGGCCGGTTTTTTGGCCGTTGTGGAACTTGCCGCCGCCGTGTGGGCCATGTTCGTCGGCGCGCGGAGTCTCTGGGCGGCAAACTCCGGCCACGACGACGCTGAACGGCTTGAGGCCCGCACCTAT
>DASVGM010000346.1:0-12671 GCA_036379555.1 Pirellulales bacterium
ACAGGAAGACCTGCTTTCCACGGCTCTGCGCTATGTGCTCGATGAACTGACGGTTGAAGAAAAGGCGGAATTTGAATGCCGCTTGCTCGGACGGCAAGACGCCCGTGAAGCGGCCGCCGAGGCCGTCGCGCTCTGTCAACCGGCCAAACACGCCCTCGATATTGTGTCGCGAGGCGTCACGCTCGCTGCCAACGGGCGGCCCGCCGAAGGCGTCGTGCCCGTGCAACCCGCTTCGCGTGTGGAGCGGTTCTGGCGGACGCCGGCCGCCTGGGCGACGCTGGTTGTGGCCGCCAGTATTGTGCTGGCTGTTGTCATGGCGGGCAACCGCGGCGGCAATCCATTCGCGACTCAGCGAGGCGCTGGTGTCGCCGCCGACGGTATTTCAACAAATGGTGGTTCAGTAGATGGCCAAGCGACCGCGCCGGGCAGCATGGCCAAGGGCCAAACCGAGCGCGGCAAGCAGCTTCTGTTGGCGTGGTTGAGCTTTTTCCCAATGTCTAAGGCGAATGACGCCGCTTTAACCCCCGACTCGACACCAGCCACATCGGAAGGCGACGATGAAACGCTGGCCGCCACTGACGAGAGTTTTGCTGACGAGAGGTTTGAAGTGGATATGGAAGGTGGCGCCACCCTGGTCGACGAAGACGTGATCGCGCGAGTTGATGCCGCGACGGCGGCGACGGATTGGGTTTTTGAGGCTGTTACCGCGGAGCTGTCCGCGGCGGCCGTCGTCAAACCGCGTGAGGGTTAATCGCATGCCAACGACATTCCGCTCCGGTCACTTGCTGGTGTTGCTTTCGTTCTCGCTGATGGCCTGGTCGGCCCATTGGCCGCTGGCCGTCGGTCAAGACGATGCTCCAAAGCCCGATAGGCCGGCGGCGCTTGGGTTGGTGGCTGATGAACCCGCCGCGAAACACGATTCGTCGCGGAAGGATGGCAACGACGATCGAGCGGAGAAAAAGAAGAGCGATACAAAGAAGAGCGATACAAAGAAGAGCGATACAGAGAGGAGGGGCAAAGAGAGGAGGGGTACGGAGAAGGGGCGAACAGAGAGGAAGGGCACGGAGCAGGGGCCGACAGAGAAGAGGGCGGCCAAGGCGCAGCGCGAGCCGTCGGCCAAAACGGCCGACGGCTCGGGCTCGCCCGGCGCGGCGCCGCAGAAGGAATCAGAAGCCGAACGAGAAGAGGCCGCCCTGGCGCTGGTGCGCGAGCATCATCCCGCCTTGGTTGAACTTCTCGAACGTCTCAAGGCCACCAAGAAGGCCGATTACCAACAAGCGATTCGAGAGCTCTACCGCGACAGCCAACGATTGGCCGCCGCGCGGCAACGCGATGCCGAGCGCTACGCCTTGGACCTGCGCGCCTGGCAACTTGATTCGCGCATTCGCCTGCTCGCGGCCAAGCTCAGTCTCGAAGACCGGGCGGAACTTGAAGAACAATTAAAAGGCTGCCTCACAGAGCGGGCCGAAGTACGCTTGTCGCTGAAAAAACTCGAACGAGATCGCGCCGCGGCAAGGGCGAAGAAACTCAACGCGGAAATCGAAAAACTGACGGCCGGGCAAGACGCGGAAGTACAGCGTTCACTGGAACGTTTGCGTCGTGCCGCGAAGAAGGCGGCGGGCGGCAGACGGAAAGAAGGAAAAAAGGCGACGGAGCCTAAGACCGCGGAAGTCGCGGACGAGGCCCGTCCCAAAGCGGAAGCCGCCCGTTTTGAAGCGCTGAAACAGCCAGCGGAGGCGAAATAGCCATGCGCGATGCACGAGACGCGGTGGAGGATGGGCTTCCTAGCCCGTCACCAATCGACCTTGACGGGCGAGCGGGCAGCCCCAAGCTTCGTCCTACCCAAGAATTAAGCCCGGACAAAGCGCTAGCGTGTCACTAGGAAACGAACTGGACGGCCTGGGAAGGCCATCCTCCTTTAGACTTTGGACTTTCAAACATGCCGAACATTAAGCACATTCTCGCCTTTGTGAGCGTCTTGCTTCTGTCGAACCTCTGCGGCAACGCGAGCGAAATCGCGCCGCCGGCGAGCGAGCGCTTCGCCGCGGAATCAGCGGCGCAGCCCGACTTCCGCCGGCATGTGCTGCCGGTCATGAGCCGGCTGGGTTGCAATGGGCGCGCCTGCCACGGTTCGTTCCAGGGCCGCGGCGGCTTTCGGCTTTCGCTCTTTGGTTATGATTTCGCCGCCGACCATGAGGCGATGACGACCGGCGACGAGCCTCGCGCCAACGTGAAAGATCCGACCAATAGCCTGCTGCTGCAAAAGCCGACTTTACAAACAGACCACGAAGGCGGCCAGCGCATGGACGCGGGCACCTGGCAATACAATATCCTTCGCCGCTGGGTGGAGGCCGGCGCCCCCGCCGTTAAGCCCGCTGACGCCGAGTTTGACGCTTTGGAAATCGAACCCCGCGAGATCGTGGCGAAAACGCCAGGCGAAGGCCAGCGCCTGCGCGTCGTCGCCCGCTGGTCGGATGGTTCGCGCGAAGATGTCACCGACCTGTGCCGCTTTTGCAGCAACGACGACTCCATCGCCACCGTCGATGAGAACGGCAAGGTGACCGTCATCGGCAAGGGCGACACCGACGTAGTGGCCTTCTACGACAACGGCATCGTGACGGCGCCGGTGTTGGCGCCGGTTTCCGACCTGGTCGGACAACGCTATCCGCAAGTGCCGGCGCCCACCAAGATCGACCAGCTTGTGATCGATAAGCTGCGCAAGCTTGGCATTGTGCCCGCGGAGCTTTCGACCGATGAGGAGTTTTTGCGGCGCGCCAGCCTGGACGTGACCGGCTCGCTGCCATTGCCCGCGGAAGTGACGGCGTTTCTGGCGGATACTGCGGCCGACAAACGCGCTCGCAAGATTGACGAACTGCTGTCGCGGCCGAGCTACGCCGCCTGGTGGGCGACGCGTTTGTGCGACATCACCGGCGACAACGAGCGGAACGTCGGTGAGCGACGTTTCCGGCGGCGTCAGGCCGAGCAATGGTACGAGTGGATTTACCGCCGCGTCGAACAGAACATGCCGTACGACAAATTGGTCGAGGGCATCGTGCTGGCGGTGGGTCGTGAGCCTGGGCAGAGCTATCAGGAATATGCCACCGAAATGAACACCTACTATCGGCCCGACGATCCGGCCGACTTCGCGGCACGCGAAACCATGCCGCACTTCTGGGCGCGCCGGCAGTTTAACCAGGCTAAGGACAAAGCGATGGCTTTCAGCTACGCCTTTCTTGGCGTGCGGTTGCAATGCGCCGAATGCCATAAGCACCCCTTTGACCAATGGACCAAGCAAGACTTTCAGCAGTTCAGCGCCTTCTTTGACCGCGTCGCGTACGGCTACGCACCCGACGCGAGGGACGTGGTCAAAACGATGAACAACGAATTGGACCTGAAGAAGATCAAAGATAAGGACGCCGCCAAGCTCGTCGCCGATGGCAAGGTGTTGCCGTGGAACGAAGTCTTCATTCGCAACGCCAATCAGCAAGGCGGCAAAGCAAGGGGCGGCAAGGGCAAGAAAAAGCAGGACCGGGTCAACGGTCGCGTCGTCACGCCCAAATTGCTGGGCGGCGACGAAGTGCTCGCCGGGCAATACAGCGATCCGCGCCAGGCGTTGATGGACTGGATGCGCGATGAAACCAATCCGTATTTCGCCAGGGCCTGGGTGAACCGTGTTTGGGCCGGCTATTTCAACGTCGGCATCATCGAGCCGCCCGACGACATGAACCTGGCCAACCCGCCCAGCAACGAGCCGCTCTTGGCCTACCTGACGCGCGGATTTGTCGAGCACGGTTACGACATGAAGTGGCTGCACCGCGAGATTTTGAACAGCCGCACGTACCAACTGAGTTGGCGCGACAATAACACCAACCGGCTCGACACGCGCAATTTCAGCCATGCCATCATTCGCCGCCTGCCGGCCGAAGTCGCCTACGACGCCATCGTGCAGGCCACGGCCGCCAGCGGCCGCGGCCAGCAAACGCGCGACGACCTGGCAGATCGGGCCATTGGCATTTCCAGTTCCTACACCGGCCTGAAACGCGGCGGCGATTACGTGCTCAATCTGTTCGGCAAGCCGGCGCGAGCCACCAATTGCGATTGCGAGCGATCGAACGAGCCGAGCCTGTTGCAAACGATCTACCTGCGAAACGACCAGGCGATGCTTGGCCTTTTGGATCGGGCGGACGGTTGGCTCAAGCAGATCGATCCCGCCGGCCGTAACCAGCGCCAAAGGCTGGAGCAGCAATACGCGCTCATGGCCGCCGCCGTGGAAAAACTCGAGCAAAAGCTCGCACAGGCCAAGCAAGACGAAAACAAGAAAAACGCGAAGTCGGCCGAGCGCGACCTGACGCGCGAGCGCCGCCGGCTCGAGCAAGTCGAAAAGGCATTGACGGGCGAGAAACAGCGCAATCCCAATTTGCAAACCGTCGAAGCAGGCCCGGAGGATCTGGTGCGCGAAGCCTACCTACGCACGCTCAGTCGATTGCCTCAGCCTAAGGAGCAGGAGGTTGCTTTGCACTACCTAAGCGAATCAGAAAACCCCGCCTCGGGCATGAAAGACCTGATGTGGGCTTTGTTGAACACAAAAGAATTTATTGTGAATAGATGAGGGATGAGGGATGAGAGATGAGAGGGAGTGACGTAGCGAAGAACATTGAAGCGCCAACCGCACTTCCCACTTTTCACACCCTGAACCCCGAACCCCGAACCCCCCTCAAACGCGACTCCACCACCAGAAAGGATCTCCAATGGCTCACCGCTACTGCGATGGCGTGCAACGACGTGATTTTTTGAAAGCGGGTGCGCTGGGCACCGGCCTGAGTCTGGCGAGCTATCTGCGACTGGCCAAGGCCGGCGCGGTGAAGCCGAGCACCGCCAAGGCCGCCATCTTTGTCAACCTGGCGGGCGGCCCGTCGCACGCCGATACTTTTGATCTAAAGCCGAACGCGCCCGACACCATTCGCGGCGAGTTCAAGCCCATCGACACCAAAGCGCCCGGCGTGCAAATCTCCGAGCACTTATCAAAACTCGCCAGTCACACCGATAAGTTCGCGATTCTGCGCGGCGTGAGCCATTCGGTGGCGGCGCACGAGCTGGGCAGTAAATACATGAATACGGGCAATCGGCCGCTGCCTTCGCTGGAGTTTCCGGGCTACGGAGCGGTGGTAAGCAAAGAGTTGCCCGGCACTCACGATTTGCCGCCGTTTGTGGCCATTCCCACCACGCCGCAGCGCGCCGGTTATCTGGGCGTGCGCTACGCGCCGCTCTCGACCAACGCCGTGCCGCGCGTCGGCAAGCCGTTCACCGTGCGCGGCGTGGCCATCGCCGGCGGACTCACGCTGGAGAAAGTCGCCAAGCGGCAAAAGCTGCTGGGCGATCTCGATACCTTGTTCGACGGCTATGAAGCCGCCAACGGACTGGTCGACGGACTCGATCAGTTCGACGAGCAGGCTTATCAGATTATCAGCTCATCTCGAGCGCGCGACGCTTTCGACGTGGCGCAGGAGAAGGCGGAAATCGCGCAGGAATTTGGCGACACGAATTTCGGGCAAAGCTGCCTTTTGTCGCTACGTCTGATCGAGGCGGGTGTGCGTTTCACGACGATCAACTTTGGCGGCTGGGATACGCACCAGCAGAACTTCAGCAGGCTGAAGGACAAGCTCTTGCCGGAGCTCGATCAAGGTCTGGCCGGTCTCTTCAAGCACTTGGAGTTGCGCGGACTGCTCGATTCGACCGTGGTGTTTGTCACGGGCGAATTTGGCCGCACGCCCAAGATCAACAAAAACGCCGGACGAGATCATTGGCCGCGCGCCATGTTCGTGCTCTTGGGCGGCGGGCCGGTGCGCGGCGGTCAAGTCGTTGGCGCCAGCGACGAACAGGCGATGGGACCGGCCGGCGACCCCATCACGCCCGACCAGGTTGGCGCCTCGTTCTATCACGCGCTGGGCATCAACTATGAGAAAGAGTATCACACCAACACCGGCCGGCCGGTGATGATTGTGCGCGAAGGCAGCCTGATACCCGGCTTGTTGGCATAAACGATCGCGCCGGAACCAAAGTGCGCTGATCCGTTTTGGAGCGGCCTGCCAGGCCGTCTGCTGCGGCAGACGGCCTGGCATCGCTTTCAGTGTGGCTATTCGTCTGTCGGCGCCAACGCGAGTTGCTTCAGCGCGTCGAGGCTCTGCAGCACATCCTCACGCGACACGTCGCGCCAGCCGGCCAACTTGTGGTGCAACAGCGCGAGCTTGAACGACTCAAACGCTTCCGCCAAATCATCGGGCAAGGCGGCCAAGTGTTCAAACGGCCGCACCGGCGCGCTTGGTGAATCGGCCGGGTAGTCGCCGGCGTCGGCGTCAAACGGCACGCCCGCGGCGCCGTCGGTGTCGTCGTCTCGACTCGATCGCTCTTTCGCCGCCACGCCGGATCGGGCGCCTTTTTCAGCCGTATCGTCAGGATTGCGAACTTCGGCCAATTCGGGCGAGGCCGCGGGATCGGCGTCTTCGTCAAACTCGGCTTCGACGATCTCGTCGTCGGCGGGTTGGCCCAGACGCTTGTCGCCGAGGGTTTCCCAACGGCGGGCGCGCATTTCACTGACGGTCCATTTGCTTTGCACCGCGCCTTCCAGCCACATCTCGGCGTCGTTCCAGTCGAGCGCGGTTTGGAAATGGCTCCAGTAAAGTCCCGCGTAACTCTCGCGGACTTCGCGAAATCGCTCGTAGACGCGCCGCAGGCGGCCGGCGTGCTGCCCGCTCACCTGGCCCACGCGGCGACTCCAGGCATCGTCTGAAAACTCCGGCGTGGGCGCGCCTGACGTCCGCAGCGTTTCGCGCCATTCACAGATAATACGTCCTTTTTCCCAGTTCGTGGTGCTGATTAACCCGCGCCAACGTCCGACAAAGGCCACCGACGTTTCATCGATCATTTCGGCGTCATCGGCCGCTTGCTGCACAACTGCTTGAACCACGCTTCGTATCCCCTCATAAAAACATCCTGTCACCGTGGCGCCGCCATGACGTCAGCGACGCGCGAAGGGGCAATTCTAAAGCATTCACACGCGCCGACACGAACGCAATCTGCACGCGGCGCGCGGCGGGGCGTCGGGCGCTCGTTGGAAGTGGCATCGCCGTCTCGACTTCGAGACGCGCGCGATCGCTGGCGATCGCCCGGCGCCGCTGGGGAAAAAATGTCGAATCGGCTACCGATTCGCCACGACCTGCCGCAACTCGCGCGGCAGCGGAAAATAAACTTCTTCGGGACGCACGCTGCGCGCTTCAACCGTGGCGTTGAACCGCGCGCGCAGAAACTCCACGCACTCTTCCACCACCAATTCCGGCGCGCTGGCGCCGGCCGTCACCAGCACCGTTTCGTCGCCGCGAAACCAGCCGGGCTGGATATCCGCCGCGCCGTCAATCAAGTGGGCCGGCACGTTGTTCTCTCGCGAAAGCTCCGCCAAACGCTGGCTGTTGGAACTGTTTTGGCTGCCCAGCACCAGCACCACGTCGGCCTCTCTCGACAACACCTTCACCGCCTCTTGCCGGTTTTGCGTGGCATAGCAGATGTCTTCCTTGGGCGGATTGGCGATCTGCGGAAACCGGCTTCGCAGCCGCTGAATGATGCGGTTGGCGTCATCCACCGAAAGGGTCGTTTGGGTAAGATACGCCAACTTCGCGTCGGCCGGCAACTCAAGACGATCGACCTCGTCGGGCGTTTCCACCAGCACCATTGCCTGCGGCGCCTCGCCCATGGTGCCAATCACCTCGTCGTGCCCTTCGTGCCCGATCAAGACTATCGTGTAGCCCTCTTTGGCATAGCGGATGGCTTCCAAATGAACCTTGGTGACGAGCGGGCAGGTGGCGTCGATCGTTTGCAGGCGGCGTTGCCGGGACAAACGGCGAATCTCGGGAGCGACTCCGTGGGCCGAGTAGAGCAGCACGGCCCCCTCGGGCACCTGCTCGATCGCATCGACAAACACCACGCCTTTGGTGCGAAAGGTTTCCACCACGTAACGGTTATGCACGATTTCGTGATAAACATAGATCGGCGTGCCAAAATACTGGATGGCCAGTTCCAGGCTTTCAATCGCCATGTTCACGCCCGCGCAAAAACCGCGCGGGCCAGCCAGAATGATCTTCATGATGGTTTGTCTCTGTGAGCTTTTCCACCACAATATACCAAATACTGCAATGCAGACGTATGGGTCCGGCGCCGCGCGATCGCGGCGCGGGCCGCCCCACATGATGCCCGGCGGTTCCCGCGTTTTACTGCCTATCCCGGATGATTCCTTCGGCCCTCGCGAGGGCGGCGCCGTCTGCATAGCAGAACTCGTGAGAGTTCTGGCCATAAACCACGGCGACGGCCAGACTTCGTACGAAGTCTGCTACGGGGCGATGAATCATTCCGGCCATTTCCGCGTTGTAGCAGACGGTTGGCTTGGCAGGTCGTCGTTTTTTCCACGTCGCCAACGGAACGAAAGCCAGCGCTCGCTCGTCGCCGCCCGCGGCAGGATAGGTTCAAACAAGGGGCGGTCGAACGTGAAGCTGGGAATCGTTTCGGCCATACTCCAGAAACCAGCTCTTATGGGTTATTTTGTATGCAAAAACCCCTTGTTTTCACCGTCGGTGCAAATTTGCACCGACCGCGGCGACCGAACACCAAAGCGGCCGCACCGTAGCCCTCACGCTCCGCGTGGGGTAAGCCACACCGTAGCCCTCACGCTCCGCGTGAGGTAAGCCACACCGTAGCCCTCACGCTCCGCGTGAGGTAAGCCGTGGCCCTCGGCCGCGCCATGCCGGCTGGTGCCCGCCGTCGTGGACGGCGATGGTGGGCAATGCCCACCCTACTGCCGCCGACAACGCCCTTAAGGATAGCAATGGCCAAGCCAACGACGTGGCGATGGAAGTAAGGCAAATAAAGGCAAATAAAGACACCCATACTTTTGAACGCGGGCGGAGATCTGTTCAATAGCGGTCGGTCGCCCCGATCATCGAACGGAAAAAGTCAAGAAACCGTCGCCGGAATCGCCCCAATGGCAATGACAGGGGAGAATAGTACGCGGCCCGGACTGGATTTGCATGGTCGGCGCGCGACATGACCTCGTTGCCCGTCCACCGCCACGCCGAAGGGCGTGCGGTTAATCAAAAGCGAGCCGACTGAAAGCGGTTCCTTGGAACCACTGCTTGCCCGATCGACCGGCACGCGCCGCCATGTTCGCCGCCCGGCCGACAGCGCGGTGAAACCGACGACCAAACGAATTGATGGTGTCCAACCATGTTTCGGCGTTGATTGCCAGTCGCTGAAGAATCGGCAGCAGATCCGCCGGAATTGCGCCCGGCTTGTCGGAACAAACTTGCCGGCCTGTCCAATCAAGTAGCAGCAGATAATCGTCGAGCGACAGCGGCAAAAACCCCCGATTCGAGGCTCGCGCCGACGGTAAAGGAAGCTCTCGGCGCGCCCCGCCTGCGTCTGCGTCGGGCACCGGACTCAACCAGGCGTCGCATGCGGCGCCGCCCACAAGCTCGGCGGCAGACGCGGTGTTGGCGGCCGTCGCTTGCCTCGCGGCGATGCGTTCAAACGCGGCGGTGAAGGCCGATGTTTCCGGCGTCTCGGCCAGGCGGGCGCGGATCGGGTTGAGGTCAACGTAAATACTGCACGCCAGCATGGCCGCTTCATCGAGAAGGGCCTGACTTTTGAAGCGACCTTCCCAGAAGCGACCGGTGCAACGATCCTCGCGGTTGGCGCGGCGGGCGATGGGTTCGCACAGCGAGCGCATCCACCAGGAAATACTCGACAACCGCCGCCGGTGCTCGGCGATGGCGTCCACATCGGCAAGCAGGGCGGCCATTTCTTGCGCATTAGGTTCGGCGGGTGAGCCGCCTTCATTGCGGCGCAGGGGATGCAATCGCCACCAACGCCGCGCGACTTCTTCATCGCTCCATTCGGCGGCCAGGTCGGGCCGGTTGCGCAGCACCACATGAATGTGGTTTGACATCACACTGAAACCAAGAACGTCAACGGCGAAGATGCCGGCCAGGCTTTCCATACCATCTTGGATCCAATTTTTGCGATGATCGAAATTCTGGCTGCTCAGCGGGTCTTGACCGCACAGAAAGGCGCGTCGGACGCACCGCGAGACGCAATGATAAACCCCGACATTGATTTCATCCACGATTTCGCATCGAGCATAAGCAGGCATGTTATCACCTCAGAATATGCCCGTTAATGTACATGCGAATCAATGATTGTCAAGCGACGGGCGGCCGATTTCACTTGATCGGCGCAACTCCCAAGCTAACAACGCGTTGCACCCCAGCGCCGGCAGCGGTAGAGTATGGATGTCTTTATTCCCGTTCGACCGCGGCCAGATCGCGCATCCGCCCAAGGGCCTCGACACACGAAAGGGCCACATCGGCTTCGCCGGCCACAGCGATCCGGTCGAGTTCCGCAGCTTCAAGGTGAAGCACTTTGACTGACTTCTCGATGTTTTGTATGCGTCTTTCCAGATTGGGAAATGCGACATTCTGGTTTTTTATAAAACCAGAATGGTTCATCCGGAAACGGCGTACCTGGATCGAAAAAGGGGACAAGTACAATTATTGACGAAATGGGCGGCATCGTGTACCGTGAGGGAATGCCAAGATCAGCTCACGTTGCCACTGGCGGCATGGTGTTTCGCGTCACCACTCGCGGTAACGACCGCCGAGAGATATTCGACGACCGCGCCGACTACGAAGCCTTGTTGGGCGTGATGAAGGAGACGCAAGAACGCGTGCCGATGCGCGTGTTGGCTTACTGCCTGCTGCCCAACCACTGGCACTTGTTGCTTTGGCCGGCCAACGACAGCGACCTAGGCAGGTCGCCCCACGGTGAGTTTTCGGATAGCCCCTCGTAGTCGAAACCAGTTATACTGTGGAGAGCACAAGGGCAACAATCTTCCGCCCGCGCACAACGCAGACCTAGTTTTTCGCGTACAATGGTCGAGAAAGACGCCATCAAGACCTTGCTCGGCCGCCTGGCCTTCACGGCTGACTTGCCCGAGCAGACGCTCGATGAATGCGCCGCCGTGGCTATCGTGGCTGATTTCGCGTCCGGGACGACCATCTTTAAGGAGGGCGCCGCGAATCCGTTTCTCTACGTGGTGGTTCATGGCCGCGTGGGGCTTGATATTGAGGTGCCCGGCCGAGGAAACGTGCGAGTCTTGTCGATCGAACCTGGCGAAATGCTCGCCTGGTCGGCTTTGCTGGGGGGTGGCACAATGACGGTGTCGGCCCGGGCCTTGCAAGACACTCAAACGCTGGCCATTCCAGGGGCGAAGCTGCTTGAGATTTGCCAAGCAAATCATGAAGCGGGATTTCAGATAATGCAGCGCATGGCCGACGCATTGGCGCGGCGACTTTTCGCCACGCGCTTGCAATTGCTCGATCTGTTCGCCGAGCCGGCCGTCGCCGGCGCCATCAGGAGCTCGTAAAATGACACCGCCGTCCGAAAGACCAAACCGCTGGCTGGCGAAAGAAGCCTTTCCCGCGCTGTTCAACCTACTGCTCGACCTGGGCTACACCGTCGTCGGCCCGACGATCGAGCAAGAGGCGATTGTTTACGACCGCCTCAACTCGATCGACCAGTTGCCTCGCGGCTGGACGGACGAGCAAGCGCCGGGCAGCTACCGGTTGAAGCGGCGCGATGACGACGCTTGGTTTGGTTTCAACGCCGGGCCGCAGTCGTGGAAAAAGTTTCTCTTTCCGCCGCAAGTCACCGTGGCCACGGCCGACCGCACCGCCGAGGGCTGGCAAATGGCCACGCCGCCCGACGACGTGCCGAAATATGCCTTTCTCGGCGTTCGGGCCTGCGACCTAGCGGCCATTCACGTACAAGACCGCACCTTTGTCGACGGCCCTTACGTCGATCCAATCTACGCGGCGCGCCGGCGCCAGGCGCTGATTGTCGCCGTCAATTGTACCCAAGCCGCGCCGACTTGCTTTTGCACGTCGATGAATACCGGTCCACGCGCCACCGCCGGATTCGATTTGGCATTGACCGAAGTACCCGCCGGCTTCGTGGCGGAGATTGGCACGCAACGAGGGGCCGAAATCATCGACCATCTGGATACTCAAGAAGTCGAGCCGCAATCGCTTGTGTCGGCCGCGGCGGCCCGGCAGAAAGCGGTCGATCACATCTCACGCCGCCTCAATACCGACGGCATCCGCGACCTGCTGCTGAACAACCTCAATCATCCGCGTTGGGACGACGTGGCGGCGCGTTGCCTGTCATGCGCCAATTGCACGATGGTTTGCCCGACTTGCTTTTGCCATTCGGTGAAAGAAGTGGCCGACTTGTCGGGCGATCACGTCGAGCGGCAACGGCAATGGGACACCTGCTTTAATTTTGATTTTAGTTATATGAATGGCGGCATCGTGCGCAACCAGATTCGCTCGCGCTATCGGCAATGGTTGACGCACAAGCTCGCCTCGTGGATCGATCAGTTCGGCGTTTCGGGCTGCGTCGGTTGCGGACGGTGCATCACCTGGTGCCCGGTGGGCATCGACCTGACCGAAGAAGCGGCCGCCATTCGGGAGAGCGGCGCATGAACGCTCTCGCCGCCGGCGCGGCGCCGGCCAATCCCTGGCAGTCGGACGTGGCGATCGTGCGTGAGACGATCGTCGAGGCCCCCGGCGTGA
>DASVGM010000347.1:0-4623 GCA_036379555.1 Pirellulales bacterium
GCGAAATACTGCTCTTTGGCTGCCGCGACAGCCGGCCCGGCAGCCTGGCCGAGCAGTTTTTAACTGAGCGACAGTCCGACGAATTGCGCCAAATCGTGGTTCTCATCCGTGTCATGCAGGCAAAATCGGACGATCTCTTCCGAGAGGCTGAAGAACGCGAATAATCCGGTGTGATCGGCTAGGCTTTCTTCACCAGTATCAAACAAGTCGGGGCACGACAACCGATTTTGCGCAGGCCAGGCCCATCCTCCCCGAGCACGTGAATAATGTCTCATTCCTGCCCGTGTGCGGTATAAGAAGACTGGAAGCGCGCCATGGAGGGCGTTCCCCGCGGACGCCTCATTCGTGGCCACTTGAAGTAGAGGCGTGGCCGCTATCCGGGCGCCAACTCAATGAACACCAACTCGGGACGGCACCAGAAACGCAGCGGCGGCGCGACGCCACGCTCCATGCCGATGCCGCGAGAGACAATCAACATTCGGCCCGCGCCAAGCTCGGTGATGCCGGCGGCCCAGGAACGGGGCACGCGCGAATGTGTAATCAAAGGCCCGATGCCGGGCAAACGCACTTGCCCGCCGTGGCAATGCCCGGCCAGCAGCAAATCGCCCCGCACGTCTCCCAAGGCGAAATTCGGGCAGTGGCCCAACACGATTTGAAAGCGATCGCCGGCCGGCACGCTTAGCCGCGGCGAAAAAGAGTCGCGCATGGAAAGACATGTGATCGTCAATTCACCGGCGTCAAACGAACGGGTGCGCCCCACGACGATCACCTCCGTGTCGGTGAAGCAACTTTCCCAGTCGCCGCCATCAACATTGCCGCGCACCGCGTAAACGCCCAAGGGAGCGGATAAGCCGCAGTCGTTGAGCAGCTCACGCAACTCCTGTTGCAAGCGGCGGCGGCGGCGTTCGTTCCAATCTTGCACGTAGTCGCCGGCCAGCAATACGAGGTCGGGCTGTTCCGCCACAATACGCTCCATGACCGAACGCTCGTATTCGCCGATTTCATCGGTCTGCAGGTCGGCCAGCAAAGCCACCTTCAGCGGACGCGATAGCTTTGGGGTGGAGATTTTGACGCGCGTCACTTCAAGCCAATGCGGCTCAATCCAAAAGCCATCAATGGCCACCCCTTCCAGCAACGCAAAGCAAGCAAAACAGCCGGCCGCCCAGCGGCGGTGCGAACGCCAAAGAATGACGCCACAAGCCGCGCAGGTCGCCGCTAAAAACCCAAACCAGCCATACGCCAGGCAGCGCATGGCGGCGAACGCCTCGTCCGTCAGCCCGGCCGCCAGCAGCAGCGCCGCCGCCGCCACCGAGAATTTCGCCAATAAGCACACCGCCGGCCGGCCGCGCCGCGCGCTCCAGATGGCCGTGATGGTCACCACCGCCATAGCGACGTTGAAAAGAATCAGGCTCACGGCAACTGCTATTGGCGGCGTTCGACCACAAAACGCCCCAGGCGCTCCAGTATCTCGCGTTCAGGGCTGACGGGCAAAATGCTCAACTGGGCCGTCGCCCGGCGAGCATAGGCTTGGGCCTGCTCGCGCGCGTAATCGAGCGCGTCGCTGGCGTCGAGCCACGACTGCAACTCGGCACGGCGCTCAACAGGTGGGCCGGACAACAACTGCAAGAAGCGGCGACGCCGGCCGCCATCGAGTTGGCCGGCCAACCGAATGAGCGGAAGCGTCATTTTTTGCTGAGCTAGATCCGTGCCCAACGATTTTCCCGCGGCGTCTTCCTCGCCCACGAGGTCGAGCAGGTCATCCACCATCTGGAAGGCGATTCCCAAGTCGCGGCCATACTTTTCCAAGGCGGCGACCATTTCGACGTTGGCCGAGGCGTAATGGGCGCCCAGGCGGCAGCAGCAAGCGCACAATTCCGCCGTTTTGGCGTCAATTATCGAGAGGTATTGGTCTTCGCTGAGCAGTAGATTGCCGCCGTTGGCCACCTGGCGCAGCTCGCCCTCGCAGACGATATTGGTCGAGCGGCCGATGCTCTGGCAGGCGAACGTGCTGCCCACCGTGCTGGCCAGATAAAACGCATGGCTGAACAAAAAATCGCCCAACAGCACGCTCGATTGGTTGTTCCAGCGGGCATTGACGGTTTCGAGATGCCGGCGGACGGAGGCTTCATCGAGAACGTCGTCATGCACCAATGTCGCCGTATGAATCATTTCGACGACCGCCGCCAGAATGAGGTGCTCGCGGCTGATTTGCCCGCCCACGGCGCGTGCCGTCAACAGCAAAAGCGCCGGCCGCAGCCGCTTGCCGCCCAGCCGAAAGGAATGTCTCAGCAGCGGATCGACTTCGGGAAAGCGGCTGGCGGCTTCTTTGCGCAAGATCGCCTCGACCTCGCTCAGCTCCTCGCGGATGGGGTCGTAGAGGAGCTTCAATCGCTCCGGCACGGTTACGGGTGTTTCGGTCGCCTGCGGCATGCTCATCCTCGCTCGTCGCTCATCGCTGAAAGTGTCCGCTTCGCCCGCCCGACTTTTCTTCCAGCCGAACTTGGCAGATGGTCATCGCACGGTCGACCGCCTTGCACATGTCGTAGACCGTCAGGGCGGCAACACTGACGGCGACCATCGCCTCCATTTCCACGCCGGTGCGGGCCTGCACGCGCACCGTGGCCTCAATGGCCACCGTCGCTTCGTCGGGGAAAGAAAAACCGATTTCCACGGCATCCAAGGCCAGCCCGTGGCAGAGCGGAATGAGGGCGGGGGTTTGTTTGGCCGCCATGATACCAGCCAGCCTCGCCACCTCCAAAACGTCGCCCTTGGCCAGGCGGCGATCGCGCAGCAGACCGAGCGTCTTGGAGTCCATTTTCACTTGGGCGCTGGCGCGCGCCATCCGAGGGGTGACCGGCTTTTCGCCGACGTCAACCATGCGGCTGGCGCCTTGATCGTCAAAATGTGTGAAGTTCGTCATTCGTGCCCATTGTAAGAACCCCGGTCAAACCGTCGAGGGGTGTCGCTGGCCCGTATTGCTAAAACCGCAGAATGCGGGTTGAGATTAACAGCCCGATGTTCCAAGGGCGGTCGTAAGACGGGAGGATGGCCTTCCCAGGCCGTCCAGTCGTTTTTGGACGGCCTGGGAAGGCCATCCTCCAGCCGTGCCGATTGGTCCGCCCGATACGGCGCAAAAAAAAACCGTCGCGGGGGTCTATCCGCGACGGGTTGCTTTTTCAGCGGCGATAGTAAGGTCTTTTTGGGTGGTCGGCTCCGGCCTGGGTGGGTCGGCTAGCGGACCAGTTCCTTGCGAGCACCAATCAGTGTACGCAGACGCTCGGCCAAAAGGGCGGCGTCAAACGGCTTTTTGAAGGTCTCGTTGATGGTCGAACGATCGAAACTGTTCGAGTTGCCGTCGTCGGGCAACAGGGCGATCAGAATCGTGTCCGAATATTCGCTGTTGCGCCGCAGATTCTGACAAATCTGTAACGCTTCGATGCGGCCGATCGAAAAATCGACAATGATGCAATCCGGATGGAAGCTTTCGGCCTGAATACCGGCCTCAAAGCCGCTGGCGGCCACGGCCAGCTTAAACGATTTTTCCGGTGGCAGTTCGCGCTTCAGGTTTTCGAGCAGGATTTGATCCTGACCGACAACCAGCACTTTTGCCATGGCTTCGTCTTCCAGATCGCCCAGCGGCATACCATGTTCCTTGAGGAACCGTATCAGGTATTCGCGGGGAATACGACGGTCTTGTGATCCCGGTATACGGTAGCCCTTCAGCCGGCCGGAATCAAACCACTTGCTGACGGTGCGCGGGGCCACCTTACAGATCTTGGCGACCTGTCCAGTTGTGAAAACCTTCATCTCAGGCTCTCCGATTTACTATCGCTTTGGTTTGGAATCTCGCCCGACGGCGCGGTGTACGTCGTGCGAGTTGTGCCCTCGGGTTGTTTGCGGGGGCGCTTGCCGCGCTCCTTCTCGCCGGCTGTGGGTAGGCAAGCGGTCGCAAACATCTGGGTCGGGGCGTACATGTTATTTACTCATTACTGCGGCTTGGGTTCAGATCCCTCTGCTCCGGCCGTTACAAATCTTCTTCGGCTCACAGGGCATTCGGAAGTCAGTGAAAAACCGTAATATGGAGAAGCCGTGTTTTAATCGGCCACTCAGGCTTTTCACTCACTTCCGGGCGAAAACCCCGGAAGAGCCGAGGCAGGGGAAGAAATCATGCAGCTCGACACAAACGCGCCGACCGGTCTGGACGGCGCCTCCGGTCGAACAGGCGGCGCTACTTGAAGCAGGTTTCCCCCCCTGCGGCTTCACGGCTGGTACAGGCTATCCGTGATAGATGGCCTGTCACACCTGAAACCTTCTGAAAGGTAATTTCGATTCGGACTGGGGCTCTTCTTTAGAAAGTTTTCACACTCATAGCGACGAAACCGACGCGCACCACTCTTGACGAAGCCCGCGATTTGACAAATTCGTCCGGTTCTACCGTGAAGGCTACCCACTTTTGATTATACGGGTGGCGGCAATGGTCTGGCCGTCGCCGTCGCCCACAACCAGAACTCTCACGAGTTCTGCCACGCTTACGCTGAATTCTACGATCGTCTCTCGATGACGATCCGGCGGGCTTGCTCCAAGGCGCGGTCGCCGTTGACCCGGCCGGGTAAGAGCTGAGCG
>DASVGM010000348.1:0-7973 GCA_036379555.1 Pirellulales bacterium
GGGGGTGGAGGTTGGTGTCGTGATAACGCGATCTGGCGGTCAATCATGCGCTCTACCGGGGCAAGCCCGGTAGTTGAAGATGCCCTCGGCTTGCCCGAGGGAGTTTTCACGTTGGCCGTCTACACCGGCGGCCTTCCCCAATCCCCGATTTTCCGCCGCTTGGCCGCCTTCGGCGGCCAAGCGGCGGAAAATCGGGGGTTTGCGGAGGGCCGCCGGTGTAGATGGCCAACGTGAAAACTCCCTCGAGCAAGCCGAGGGCCTCTTCAACAAACACGTTGGCAAGTCGGAGTCCGGCCATGGCGCAAGCCGGCTACGAGTGCCAACTGTCAACTTTGAAACCCTTGAAAAACGTGAACTTGAGACGGGCCGGCGGCCCGCCCCACGGCGAGCTTTCGGATTGCCTCTCACAGAGCCTGTAAAGGGCGTTGCCTCAGAACTCGACCACCATGTTGTCAAAGGCGACGCGGCTGTTGGGAAAAATCGCCCGCATCACGTCCAGATCGACCGGGTCGTCGCCGTCAACCATTGGGTTGAGATGCACCAGCAGCATCTCGCCCACGCCGGCGCGCTTGGCTACTTGGGCCACCGGCGTGGTGTGGCTGTGGCCGGTCAGTTCCGCCATCTCACGCTGATTGTCGGTGAAGTTGCATTCATGAACCAAAAGATCGACGCCGCGAATCTCCTCCACGTAGCTCGCCGCCGGATCGGCCATCGTGTCGGTCACGTAGGCGAGCGAATGGCCGGGCCAATCGAGCCGATAGCCGATCGCCCCGCCCGGATGCTTGACGGGGAAATACTTCAACACTCCGCCGCCGGGCAGGTAAACCGGCCCGTCGAGCGCATGATACTGACAGGGCAACGGAACCGGGAACAACGCCTCGACGAGCATGTGCTCGCGCACGGCCGCGATCTTTTCCGGCATCGCATGCACCTCCACGCGCTTCATGTTCCGGCCGTGCAACACGTCGAACAAAAAGGTCAGCCCGCAAACGTGGTCCAAATGGGCGTGCGTGAGGAAAATATCCAACTCGTCCGTCAACAGCCGCGGGCCAACGCGAAAGAAGCCGGTGCCGGCATCCAGGGCGACGCCGACTTCCGGCAGCAGAAAACACGCGGTATGGCGCGTTTCGCTGGGGTGGTAGCCGGCGGTTCCGAACACGGCAAGTTGCATACATCCCTTATAAGCCGTCGCGGCTCAGGTTTCCAGCAGGGAATTGAGAAATTGGAAAGCTCGCCGAGCGGCGGACGGCCCCTCGTGGCTGTGCCGGCTAAGCTCGACATGCACGCCGCCCGCATAAACGCCGCTACTAAGATAGCTCAAAATTGGGGGAAAGTCGATTTCGCCTTCGCCAAACATCAGGTGCTCGTGAACGTCGCGCCGCATGTCTTCCAAATGCACGTTGACCAAATCATCGCTGTAGCGCCGCAGATAATCAAGCAGCGGCGTTTCTCCCTGGCAGTGCAAATGGCCGATGTCGAGCGTCAGCCGCAGCTCAGGGCACGTCAGCCGCTCGCGAAGCAGATCGTACCGGGCCATCGTGTCGATGAACATGCCCGGCTCAGGCTCAAAGCCGATGGTCACCTCTCTTTGCCGCGCGTGATCGACGACGGCGCCCAATCCGCCGGTCAGGCGGTCCCAGAGAACCGCTTCCTCGGCGGCGTCGCGCACCACGCCCGACCAGAACGAGACGCAATCGCTCGCCAGTTCGCCGGCGGCATCAATGGCGCGGCGGAGAAAACCGACACGGCGGCGGCGGCCGGCCGGGTCGGCCGAGACGAGCGTCGGTTCGTGCTTCTGCTTGGGATCGAGCAAAAACCGAGCGCCGGTTTCGATCACGCTGCGCATGCCAAACCGCTCAAGCAAGCTCCGCATTTTTCGCAATTGCGCCGTGAAATCGCCGGCGAACGGATTGAGTGGTCCATGATCGAGCGTGAGCGCGACGCTACGATAGCCGATGTCGGCCAGTAGTTCGACCGCCTGAAAGGGATCATGATGGGCCAAGCCGTTGGTGTTATAGCCGAGAAGCATCGGATCCACGCTATTCAATTCGCAGTACGCGGCACGTTTCCTCATAACTCGGCGCCAATTCGAGCGGCAACGCGAAATCATCCGATAGCCACAGCGGCATGGTCGGCAGCGGCTGACCAATGGCGAAAGGCCGCACCCAGGTTTCAAAAAGCGTTGCTTCCTCCTCGCGCCGCCAGCGGCAAACAGCGGCGTAAATAGCCGGCGGCGCCGCGGAAATGGCAGCGTCGGCATGTCCAGCCAGCTCCAGCAAGTCGCTATAAAGATTGACTTGCCGCGTCGTGACAAGATCGACAATCGCCACACACACGTGCCGGCGCAGCAGCTCCGCGCATTTGGCGACAAACTGCCGACGGCGCGCCGGGCGATCTTTGTTCGCCGGGCTGACAATCTCCACGGCGGCCACCAAGCGGCGACGGCGTTTGCCGTCGTATACGCGCACCTCGTAGGCGTGCTGGTCAGGAAAATGGCTGATGACCGACAACGTCGGTCGGGGCGGCGCCCAAATCGCCGTCGCCACACCACCTTGTTCCGTGTGCGTTTCCAAGACAGTTTCAGCGCCTGTTTCCAGGTCGTAAGACGCTACGTCAATCTCGTAGTCGCGCCCAAGACGCGCTCGCGGCTCCGCGAAGTAGCGCATCGGCAATTTGGGAAGCAACGCCGTCACGATCATGGTCGACCATGCTCCATGAAAGCCTTCCCAGGATCGTCTTGTATCGAGCGGCGGGTGAAAATGATCTCGTAATGGCATATTTGGACCTCTCAGCCATTATATTTATACCGCGCGCGGGCGGGAATGAGGCATTTTGCCGCGCCCAGGGCCTTTCCCTTTTTCAATCTGCGCGTGATCAGCGAGCCGCCCGCTGCGACGTAAATCCTTTGGCGACGTGACGCAGTGCATCTCCTATACGGTTGCCCAAAGCTTGCTGCTTCAAAAAAGGGAAAGGCCCTGTTGACGCGCCGGCAATTCAACTTTAGGGCGCTACCGGCCAAAGGCATTGGACAGCCAAATCGACAGGCCGTATGCTTACTATACTGCACGCGGTCTGGAATGACGTGTGGCAACGAGCACCTGAAACCGCAAAGTAGCAGGCACACTCCGTGTGCCGTAGCAGCTACGACACACGGAGTGTGCCTGCTACTTTTGAGCGGTCGGCCTCACTTCTGGCCGCGTGAAGTATAAAATGACCAACCGAGACAGCAGGCAGCCGAAATCGTGGAGCCGTGAGATGAACCAGATCGTTGTCGATCGGCGGCTAGCCGAGGCCATTCGTGCTGGCAGACGCGGCATTCAGGTTGTCATGGGCCGGATGCTTGGCGCGACGCAACTTGCTTCATGAACTTTCGCATCGACCTCGACATTTTCCGCGGACCACTTGATCTCTTGCTCTACCTCGTGCGCAAGCACGAGGTGGAGATCGTGGAGATTCCGATCGCGTCGATTACCGATCAGTATTTGGAACACATCGCGGTCGTCGAGCAGCTTGATGTCAATTCCGTCGGCGATTTCCTGGAGATGGCGAGCACCCTGATCGAAATCAAGGCGCGCAGCGTCTTGCCGCGCGGCGGCGACGAAGAAGAGGTTGCCGTGGAAGACTCGCGGCAAGACCTCGTCAAGCAATTGCTGGAATACAAGCAATTCAAAGACGCGGCCAGCATGCTGGAAGAACGCAGCCGCGCCTGGCAAGAGCGCTTTCCGCGTTTGGCCGGCAACGTCCCGGCGCGCGGCCGCGAGTTGGCCGACGAGCCGATTCAAGAGCTTGAACTGTGGGATTTGGTCAGCGCGTTCGGCCGCGTCATGCGCGACTTCCACGTGGCGACGCCTGCCAACATCGTCTATGACGACACGCCGATCCACGTGTACATGTCACGCATTCACGACCGCTTAAAGCAAGCCGGACGGGTGGCCTTTGGCGATCTGTTCGCGCCGGGTATGCACAAGTCGTCGCTGATTGGCATGTTTCTGGCGGTGTTGGAATTGATCCGCCACCACGGCGTGCGAGCCGAGCAGCCGGAGCTACACGCCGAAATCTGGCTCGTGCCCGGCGTGGCCGACGCGCCGCCCCTCGATCCCTCGCTGGCGGACAATTACGAGCATTGCCGGCCGCCCGTTCCAGAGTGAACTTCGCGGCGCGCGCGGTTGTCAGGGCTGGTAGGAAGTTTATACTTCATGCCCGGCACATCCCTCATCCCTCATCTCCCACCCCCCCCCGATGGTCAACAACGCCCCCTTCAAAACCCTGGTTCATAAAGGCCTGACCATCGAAGGCTATTCACGGGCGGCGGTACAAACGTACTGGCGGCTGCCGGAGTTGAAGCTCGGCTTCGATCTGGGCGCTCAACCCTGGGATTTCATGGGCACGGGCACCTGGTTCGTGTCGCACGCGCACCTTGACCATATCGCGGCGTTGCCGGTCTACGTGGCGCGGCGGCGGATGATGAAAATGGAACCGCCCACGATTTACCTGCCGGAAGTGGCGGTGGAGCACGTCGAACGCATTCTCAAACTGTTCACGCGTCTCGATCGCGGCCGCATGCCCTGCCACCTGGTGGCCACGCGGCCCGGCGACGAAATCGAACTGTCGCGCGAACTGGTGCTGACCGTCTCGGCGACAAAACACACGGTGCCCTCGCTGGGCTTTGTCCTTTGGGAACGCCGCAAAAAGCTCAAAGCCGAGTACCAGCAACTGAGCGGCGAGCAAATTCGCGATTTGCGGTTGTCCGGCACTGAAGTCACCGAGGAGCGGCGTCTGCCGCGAGTGGCTTATCTGGGCGACAGCGCGCCGGATGGGCTCGATCAGTGCCCGGCCATGTTTGAGGCCCAAGTGCTGATTACCGAAGTCACCTTTGTGGCCCCGCGGCACCGCAAAGACAAGATTCACAAATTCGGGCACATCCATCTCGACGACCTGATCGAGCGCCGCGCTCGCTTCAAGAACGAATTGATTATCGCGTCGCACTTCAGCACGCGGTATCATCAGAACCAGGTGCGGCACTACGTCGAACGGGCCTTGCCCGACATGCTGGACGGCCGCCTGCATCTTTGGCTGTGAGAGACTGTTTTTAGTTGGCTTTCCGGCGTGAAACCAGTACAATTTGGCATGTCTGGTGAGGAGCTTCAATTATGTCTCTGCGAGTGCTCGTGCTTGATCGCGGCCGCGTTGCCGCGGATAGTGTCGCCGCCTTGTTGCGGTTTATGGGGCATCAGGTGCATGCCACCACGTCCACCGAAAAGGTGCTCGACGAGGCGTTGGCGTTTCGCCCCGACGTGGCCCTGTTTGACTGGTCGCTGCCCGAAGCCCCGCAGGTTTGCCAGTGCCTGGCCTTAAGCGGCACGCGTCTCGTGGCCATCGGCGCGCCGGCCGACGCGCGGCGTCTGGATGAACGCACCCAGGCGGGGTTGTATCGCTTTCTCACGTCGCCATGTGCCCGTCGCGAGTTGTCGCGGGTGTTGGCGTCGGCGGAAGACGATGTTTTGGAGTATCGCGAAGCGGAAAAAGGCGGCGAGGAATTGCGCGCGTTTTTCCGTCGAGTGGAACGCTACAATGCGTATCTGGCGCGTGTGGTTGTGTTTCAACTGGAGGGGGGCGCTCGAGACGGGCTGGAGTTGTTTGGCGATCGCGCGGCCCGGCTTTATCTCGCGTTTTGCGAGATTCCCTTGTACGGCGCTTTCTTTGCTTGCCGGCGCCGTGTCGTGCGCAGGGGATCGATTACCAAGGGGAATCGCCGCTACGTGGAGATTATCGAACGGCATCGCTACGTTGTCGAATCGGCCACGATGTCGCCCGATCGCATCTTGCTGATCGCGCGTCCGGCCGACCGATACGAGGAACCCTTTCCTCCCTTCAGTCCTTATTCAGACTACGAATAACTCGGCAAGGGTTGCCGGCCGCGAAAACGTCGGCCGCCACGTCGCGCGTGACGACGCTGCCGGCGCCAATCACGGCGCGTGAGCCGATGGTCACGCCGGGACAAAGGATGGCGCCGCCGCCCACCCAGACATCGTCACCAATGGTGATTGGCTTGGCGAACTCGCGCGTCCGCCGCTCAAGCGCGTCCAGCGGATGGGTGGCGGTGTAAACTTGCACCGCCGGGCCAAACATGGCGAAGTCGCCGATGGTCACCCGGCAAACATCGAGCACGACGCAATTGAAGTTGAAAAACACGCGTTCGCCGAGCGAAATGTTCGCGCCGTAGTCGCAATAGAACGGCGGCTGAATCCAGGCGGTCTCTCCGCCGCCGCCCAGCAAGTCACTGAGAATTCGCCGGCGCAGCGCGCGATCGGCTTCGCGGCTTTGGTTGAGTTCCTGGCAGAGATCGCGCGCCCGCTCGCGCAGCCGCGCCAACTCCGGGCAAAGCGGATCATAAAGTTCCCCGGCCAGCATTTTTTCGCGTTCGGTTGGCATGGCATCACGACCGCTCCGCCTCTAATACACGCCGCCAACGCGCCGCGATTCCGGCAAAGGCTGTTCGATACGTCGCTTCCAAGGGGACATCGACGACTTTGCCCTCTTCCACGGTCGGCGGATTGTTCGCCACCGCGGCGCGTCCAAATCGCTCGAAACAGGCGGCGGCGATAAACTCCAACAGCGGGCGGCCATAAAGCACCTCGCGGGCGTCGAGCGGCGGTTGGCGCAGCCGCTGGCGGCGAAGTTCTTCAGCGCGTGCGCGCCAATCTAATACGTCGCTTACGATGGTCCAGTCGTCGGGCAAGTGATAATTGACCTGAAGATCGGTAGCCGCGCGGCCGTCATGATAAAGCACAAACCCATACCGCCCAGGCGAGGAATAGGTTGATTCGCAAGCGATCAGCCGCGCGGCGAGATCGACAATGACCACTCCGGCGTCATAAGGCTCGTCATCGACGCCCGGCGCGAACCAACCGAGGAAGCTATGGCCGTCGCCGCGTTTGTAGAAATGTTCAACCGCTTTTTCAAGCTCGGCGATGGTTTCGGGTTCGGCGCTGAGCGCGGCGATCAGATGGTCGGCCGTGCTGCCGTGACAGACGCCACTAATCTCGCGCGCGGCGTCGCGTAATACGAGTCGAACTTCACTCATGGGGCTTCGGACTCACGACAAGGATTCATTTCAAAAGCTCTTCCATCGCCCCCATCAGCACGGCCTCCACCTCCGGCGCCACGCGCGAAACGCGGCTCGTTTCATAGCCGCCTTGCGTGTAGGCCACAGAGGTGCCGATGTAGCCGGCGCCGTAGTCGCCATAAGAGGCCATTACCACCAGGGCGTCGGGCCTAAACTTTTCAGCGGCAAGTTGGTATTCGATGAACAGTTCGCCGGGCATGTGCAGCACATAGGCCGGGCCAAGTTTCAAACAGGTCACGTCAATGGGATGGCCCGCCTGGCAGCGCCGCAGCCAAACCAAATCTCGGGCCGATCGCACGCGCTCGCGTGTGTCGATCTTGGCATCGGCAAGCGTTGCGCTGAGCTTCTCCGCGTCGAGCGTGTCGCGCGCCGGCAACACCACCTTGGCCGTGCGCCAGCCAACATCTTTGGCTTCGATCGGAATTCGCTTGGTGTTTTCCCAGGCTTTTCGCATGCCGGCCGCAAGGCGCTCGGCGAGAATCGGCCGCATTTCCGGTGAACCGTCGTTATACTTGCCCGCCGTCACGTTGCCGCCCGCCCCGTTGAAATGAACGTGGGGAACGTCCGGCAACGCCTTTTCACGCAGCGAGCGAGCCATGCCGACAAAATCGGCGCTGACACCGCCGGCGCCGTAATAGCTTTGCGGATGTGTCGCATAATAAGTGATGGCGACCAGCGGTCGCTCTCCATTGAAGAAGCTGATCAGGCGGCAATCGGGGTCGATGGTTCCCTCAGGCTCGGCGCGCACCTTTTCATCTTGGCACGAACTGAAACGAACGGCCTTCACTTTACCATTGGTTCCCATCACGCGGCGGTTCGACGCCACGCCTTCGACCCGTCCCACGCC
>DASVGM010000349.1:0-5229 GCA_036379555.1 Pirellulales bacterium
CACTCGGCTGGGCAACTATAGCCGCAGCCGTTATAATCCGCCGCCTCATGGTCACGGTAATCGGAAAGGATCTCCAGCGGCAAGCGACAAAGCCATGCATACCGTCGAACTATTGGAAGAAGCATTGAAGGCGGCAAAAGAGTTGGGTTATCAGGTGCGGCAAGAATGGCTAGGCGGGGCAGGCGGCGGGGGATGCGAAATCAAGGGCCGCCGACATTTGTTTATCGATCTGGCGTTGAGCGTGCCGGATCAATTACAACTCGCCCTCGACGTGCTTGAGCGCGAGTGCGCGGCCGAGCGCGTTCAACTGGGCGAGGCATTGCGCCGCGTCTTGCTGGCCCGGCGAAACAAAGCCTCACGCGCGGCGTGAGCGCACCTTGGAGTGAGAGGCTGGCCGAAAACTCGCGGTGGGGCGGGCCGCCGGCCCGTCTGGAAGCGGCAGACGGCTCGGCGAGCCGCCCCACGATCTACCGCCACGGCGAAAGCCGAGTTTGCGGATAACCTCAGAGGCGATTCATCGCCGCTTTCGCTTTGCGCGGCCACAATTCTCCGCGATGTCTGTTGCACGTTTGGGGGCGATGACGCTATCTTCTCCGGCCCGGCGATAAAGTCGAGTTGTACCTCCTTCATAAGGCAGGCAGACCTCGCCCTCTCGTCCAGCGCCGGTTTCAGTTTGCAAAGTCCGCATGAAACAAGCAGTTTTGGTAACCATCACCTTTGCCACGACCGATAGATTCTCTCAAGTCGCGCCAGGCGCCACCCCGATAACGGTCGCTAGCCTTTCAACCAGATTAGGGACGATCGCGAATGCGCATCCTGCTTAACGGAGCGCCGATGCTTGGACGATTGACCGGCATCGGGCAATATGGCCTTTCGCTCCTCAAGGAGCTTGTCGCCCAGGCCGACGCTGTCGGTCTGGAGTCGATCGGCGTTTTTGACGGCCGAGAAGTGCTTAGCCCCGCGACGTTCCTGGCCCGCGTAACGCGGCATACCGGCCCGGATGGGAATCAGCGGCTCAAGTCGGTAATACGGAGAATCTGGCCAAGCTGCCGAGATTGGGCCGATCGCGTCCGCCGCTTCCATCTCGCTCGCCAAACCCGGAACATCAAGTGGCATGTGTTTCACGAGCCGAACTTTGTTTCGCCACAATATGCGTTGCCGCTGGTGACCACGGTGCATGACATGAGCTATCTGCGTTATCCGCAGTTTATGCCGCGAGACCGGTTGGTTTGGCTGCGGCGGAAGATGGGCCAGACGCTGGCTCGTTCGCTGATGATTCTGACCGACAGTCATTTCACGCGTGGCGAGTTGCTTGAGCTTTGTCCGACGGTCGATGCGAACCGCGTGGTGGTGACTCCCCTCGGCGTGGACTTGGATTATTTCAGCGATCCGCGTCATGCGGAGCGTGTGCCAGAGGTGCGCGGCCGCCTGAATTTGCCGGAGCGATTCGTGCTGTATCTGGGCACGTTGGAGCCCCGCAAGAACTTGCAAGGGCTGATTCAAGCGTACCGGTTGCTGCCGGCTGAATTGCAGTCTTCTTACCCACTGGTGCTGGCCGGCATGCGCGGGTGGAACCAGGCTTATTTTCACCGTGAGCTGGCGGATTTGCGCCGCCGTGAAGTCGTGCGTGAAGTGGGCTACGTGGCTCAAGACGACGTGCCCGCCTTGATGCGCGCGGCCGATGTCTTTTGCTTTCCCAGCTTTTACGAAGGCTTTGGCTTGCCGCCGCTCGAAGCGGCGGCCTGTGGCACGCCGGTGGTGGCCGGCCGCGCGGCATCATTGCCGGAAGTGCTGGGCGAGGCGGCCGTATACGTCGATCCGGCATCTCCGGACGACATCGCGGCCGGGCTGGAACGGCTGCTCACGAGCGCCGAGCTCCAAGGGCGGCTACGGCAAGCGGGGCCGGCGCGGGCGGCGCAATTCCGTTGGGACGACTGCGCGCGGCGCACCGTCGAGGCATATCGAAAAGCGGCTTAAACAAAGAATGGCGACGACCGAGATGATAAAACCAGGCATAAGAGCGGCGGTCGGACGTGGAGGACCGCACTTCGCGCTGCGCGGCGCGGGCGCGATCGGCGCCATGAACGAGGCTCTCTGGCTGGAAGCCTGCCCGGTGGCCACGCTGGGACTGGGCGCGATCGCCAAACGGTTAATCGATTTTTCAGCGTCGCTGGTGTTGTTGGCGCTGTTGGGCCTTCCTCTGCTGCTCGTGGTGGCGGTGGTGCGGCTGACCAGCGCCGGCCCGGCGATATATCGGCAAGAACGCGTCGGCCTGGGCGGCCGGCGCTTCCAATTGCTGAAGTTTCGCACGATGCGGCTCGATGCCGAGGCCCAAACCGGGCCGGTCTGGGCGCAAGAGCACGACCCGCGACGCACCGCTTTTGGGTCTTTCTTGCGGCGTTGGAGCATTGACGAGTTGCCCCAGTTGGTCAACGTGCTGAAGGGCGAAATGAGCCTGGTCGGGCCGCGACCCGAACGGCCGTATTTTGTCGCTCGCTTCACCCAAGAACTGCCGGCTTACATGCAACGCCATAGTGTCTTGCCCGGTCTCACCGGTTGGGCGCAGCTTAACGGCCTGCGCGGCAACACGAGCATCAGCATGCGTTTGGATTTTGATCTGTACTACATTCGGCATTGGTCTGTATTGTTTGACTTATTCATTCTGGTTTCCACGCCCTTCCGGATGCTGGCGGAAAAAAATGCCTATTGATCACGTCCCGGCAATTCGGGCAAGATACGGCGTTTTGGCCGCGGCCATGCTGCTCTGCGCGCTTTGCCAGCTTTACATCGTCAGCCATTCGCCGATCATCGCCAAAGACGGCATCGGCTTCATTCATATCGCCAAGTGCCTGACCACCGATCCCGTGACGGCGATGCGGACTCACGACCAGCATCCGGGCTATCCGGCCATGATACTGGCCTGCGAGCGCGTGTATCATTGGCTGACCGCGGAGGATGATTTCCAGTCATTCGTCGCCGCGAGTCGAATCGCGTCGAGCATCTGCGGCTTGGGAACCATTCTTTTTCTGTGGCTGTTTGCGCGCCGGCTGTACAACGAACCGATCGCGAATCTAACCGTGCTGTTGGCGGCGGCTTGGCCGTTATTTCGCCTCAACGCCGCCGACAGCTTGAGTGATACGCCACACCTGATGTTTTATCTGGCGAGCGCCTGGCTGGCCTGCGAAGGGCTTTGCCGCTGCCGAAGCGGCTGGTTCGCGGCGGCGGGCATCGCCAGCGGACTGGCCTTTTGGGTGCGCCCCGAAGGGCTGGCGGTGGCCGCCGCCGCGGCGCTGGCACTCGTCGGGCAGTTCTGTGGAACATGGTTTCGGCAGCGCCGTCGGGCGGTCGCGCTGCCACACGTCGCGCTGTCGCACAACGAGGATCTTCCCCAGCCGACCTGGACCTTCACACTCTTGGCTCTTTGCACGCTGTTGGCCGCCACCTCGCTGACCATCGCGCCCTATCTGGTGCTGGCCGGAAAGCTGACCAGCAAAAAGCTGCCTTTCGCAAATGGGTCGCCTTCGGCGCATGAGGTCGCCATTGCCACCGCGCAGCCGACAGCGGGCTTGCTTTCGGAGCCGGGGCCGGGCGGCCAGCTCCCCGGCGAGTTCCGACGGCCCGCGAAGTTGCCGGCAGCCCTGGCGCTGGGGGTCGTGGAATTGTTCCGTGAGCTGGCGAAGGGCTTTTATTACCTGGCGCTGATTCCGCTGGGAGTGGGCACTTTTCTGCCGGGACGGCCGGTGCCGGCGCCGCGAGGGGCGCTGTTGCACATTTTACTGATGAACGCCCACGCGACGCTCTTGATGCTGCTTTTTCTCACGGCCGGCTACATGAGCCATCGGCATTTGATGCCGCTGGTGGCTTTGATGCTGCCGACAACGGCCGCCGGCGCCCTGATGCTCACCGGCTACGCCTCGCGCTGGCTACCGTCTCTGGCGCGGCCCTCGCGCGCCGCAGCCGTCATCGTGACGGTCTTTTACCTGGGGCTGCTGCCCAAGTGCCTCGTGCCGGTGCAAACGGTTTACTTGCCGGTGTATCAGGCGGCCTTGTGGGTGAAAAGCCAGGCCCAGCCCGGAGAAAGCGTGCTCTCGACGTCGGGTTACGTCCGTTTTTACACCGATCTGCCGGGCATTTTGGTTGGCTCGGAAGCGCCGAACCTGCCGTCCGCCTTCTTCTTCGCGCCCAACGGAAAATGGTCTTACCTTGTACTGGAGATCGACGAGCGCTGCTTTGACCGGCAGGCCCTCTGCCACAGCGCCGGCGGCTATGAGCAGGTAATGGAGCTGGTCGCGCATCCGCGCCGCCCCTGGAACAAGGTGGCCGTGTTCCGCGCTCTGAAGGGCGATGCCACCGCGCAGGTCGCCGCTCGGCCCGACGCGGCCGATTGTATTCGGCGGCCATAAGTCGTAGTATCCAGCAATGGACCGAATTTTTACGTCGCTGGCTTCGTTCACGATTTTGTTGATGCTGATCGCCGTGGGCTTGGGGCTGGCCTTGCACGCCGCCGACCCTGGGAACGTGGCGAGCGAAGCCGCCAATTCCTGGTATCGAACACATTTCATGGCCGGCGTCGCCGTCGGCTTGACGGTGGTGCTGGTCAATAGCCTGGTGATGACGTGGTTTATCGGCACCGGCCGCTGGTGCAAGGAAGTGGTCGAAACCTACTCGCTCGACCCCGCGTTCATCGCGCGCAGCAATCGGCTGAAACGCGGCGCCTTTCCTTACGCGCTGGCCAACATGCTGATCGCCATCGGAGTTTTGTCGCTCGGGGCGGCGGCCGATCCCAGCAGCAACCTCAAAGTCGCCGCTCCCGGCGGGCTGTCATGGGCCCAGTGGCACTGGCTGGCCGCCTTTGCGGCCGTGGCGATGATCGCCGCTTTCTCGGTGATGGAGTGGCGCACGATTCGCGCGAAACAGCAGATCATTCACGACGTGATGGACGAGGTCAACGCGGCCCGCCGCCAGCGCGGTCTGCCAACGTGAGCGATCGCGAGTGAACGGCGAAAAACACACTGCTCTTGCGAGCGCACTGGTTTTTTTGGATACTGTCACACTTATTTGTTTGAACCGGACGGCCCAGGCACGCCCTCGGTTCCGCCAGCAAGCAAACGAGAGACCGCGCCACGGTCTCGTCACCCAATGAGTCACAGGAGTCTCGTTCTTTGCCACGCCACCTTGGTTTGGTTTATAATACGCTGGTTCACGGCACGGCGTATGGAGTTTTGAAGT
>DASVGM010000350.1:0-13955 GCA_036379555.1 Pirellulales bacterium
GTATCGCCACGGAAGCGCCCGTGGCTCATTCACAAAGCCGACCACGCGAGTGACGACATGATTGTTTCCGAAATGGCGGCCAACGGGCCGTCGTCCGCGCGGCCCTCTTACGACCAGGCGCGGTCGATGCTTGCGGAGCGCGCGCCGCGCGCGGCGGCTTTCGTGACGTTGATTCTCGATACGTGCGCGCCGTTTTTGCCCGGCGACGCGCGCGATTTACGCGTGCTCGACGTGGGCTGTGGCTATGGCCATACCGCGGTGGAAATGGCGCGCCGCTGCGTTCGGGTCGTGGGCATCGAACCGAGCGAGCCGCTGTACCGTTACGCCGAACGGCTGAAAGCGTCGCGCGGCGTCAGCAACGTCGAGTTCCGGCAAGCGAGCGTTTACGATCTCGATGAAAGCGAATGCTACGATCTTGTTGTCCTGGACAACGTGCTTGAGCATCTGGCCGACCAAGCACTCGCCCTCAAAAAGATATCCCGGTGCTTAAAGCCGGGCGGCGTGGCATTCATTCTGGTGCCGAATAAGCTGTGGCCCATTGAAGTTCACTACCGCCTGCCGTTTCTCGGTTATTTGCCGCTGAAGGCGGCGAACCTGTATCTGCGCGCGACCGGCCGCGGCGACGATTTCACCGATGCGAGCTACGCGCGGACGTATTTCGGCATTCGCCGATTGCTGCGTTCACAGCCCGACCTGGCGTACCGTTTTGTCCCGCCGTCGAGCGTGGCGTTGGCCACACGGGGCTGGAGCGCCGGCTACGCGCTCGGTGTGACGGCCATCAGGCGTTTTCCCTGGCTGTGGATCATCTCAAAAGTCTTTTTGATCGTGGCGGTGAAAAAATGATGCCACGTCCGGTTGGTTGCCGCCCGCGCGTTTCCGTCGTCATGACGGTCTTTGAGCCGGAACCTCGTTTCTTCAACGAGGCGGTGGAGAGCGTGTTGCGGCAGACGCTCGCGGATATCGAGTTGGTCATCATCGAGGATCCGCCGGCGGGGCGCCCGTGCGACGTGTTGTCGCGGTTCAGCGATCCACGCATCCGTTACTTTCGCGGCTCGCATCGCACGTCGTTGATCGAGCAACGCAACCGCGCCTTGGCCGAGGCGCGCGCCGACCTGGTGGCGGTGCTCGATTGCGACGACATCGCGGAACCAGACCGGCTGGAACGTCAGACGCGGTACATGGACGCGCATCCTGACATTGCGGTGCTCGGCAGCCACGTCGCCGTCATTGACGGCGGCGGGCGAATCATCGGACATCGCGTGTTTCCGCGGGAGCATGACGCGATCGCCCGTGCGATGCGTCGCATTGTTCCGCTTTGCCATCCGAGCGTGGTTTATCGTAAAGAACTTGTCGAGCGCGCGGGAGGGTACAGCGGGCGTCTAGCGCCGCTCGCCGAGGACTACGAGCTTTACAGCCGGCTTTTCTTGTTGGGGGCGCGGTTCGCCAATTATCCTCGCGCGTTGACGCGGTATCGCGTTCATGTCGCCCAGGCGAAAGCCCGTCGATTGCGCGAGACGATTCGCGCCGTGCTGAAAGTGAAAAACCGCTATTGGCGCACGTCGATGTCGCTCGGCGATCGCCTGCGAATGTGGGCCGAACGATGCCTGCTGTGCGCGCCCGAAGCCGTGGTCTGGCGACTGCTAACGAGCTGCCATTACCACGACAAGCCGCCTGAATCGCCCGGCGACCTTTCTTCTGAACTTGATCCGCTTCACGACGTTCGCCGCGAACCGGCGTCAGCCCCGTTGCTTGGCACGGCGCCCTACGCGCGGGTTGGGGACGTTGCGAAATCGCTCAGGGTGTGCGAATGACCTACTTTTTTGTGATGGGTTGTCCACGCTCAGGCACGACGGTTTTGCAGCAGGCGTTGAATCGGCATTCTCGAATCGCCATCCCGCCGGAGACGGCCTTCGCCGCGCTGCTTGGAAAGTCGCGAAAGGCCCAAGCGGAGCATCTACGGCGCGTTAATGCCGATTTGCAAATCACCTTGCCGCCGCTGGCCCGGCGGATGCGCGCGGCGGACGCCGCCGCCTGTTACCGGCGCATGGCCGAGCTTTATCTCGAACGCTTACAAAAGCCTGGAGTGACGCATTTTGGCGAGAAATCGCCTTCGCACCAACGGTTTTTTGGGCGGCTCACTCGGTTGTGTCCTGGGGCAAAAATGGTGCTGATCTACCGCGATGGCCGCGACGTCGCCGCCAGTCTAAAGAACCTTCCCTGGATTCCGGCCGATGTGGAGTTGGGGTTTGCGTTGTGGTTGCATTATTACCGGCATCAGCGCCGTCTGGCGAAACGGCAATCCGAGGATCTTCATTTGGTTCAATACGAGGAGTTCGTCGCGGAGCCTGAACGCGTCTTACGCCGCGTCACCGCTTTCCTGGGGCTTGACTATGAACGCGCTCTTGCCGATGGCTTTGGCAATCGTGAGGGGGTGCCGGAATGGGAATACGACTGGAAGGCGTTCGCGCTTGAGAAGGTTACGGCTTCGCGCGTCGGGTTGTGGAAACAAGCGCTGTCGGCAAGCGAGATCGCTTGCCTTGAGCGCTGGGGCGCGCGGGCCTTGACGTCGCTGGGCTACGAGCTCAGCACGGACGGAGCGGCACCCTTACCGTGGATGTTTTTGCCGAAGGTCTACCTCAGGGCGCTGCGCTGGGTTCTCACGCGGCCCTCCTTTGGCGAAATGAAGGATATATGCCGTGACAAGAAATCAAGCCCGCTCAGCTTTTGAAGTTTTCGCTCGCACGGCGGCCGGGCGGCTGCCTGGTTGTCAAGGACTGGGAGCCGTGGCCAAGTTTTTCGCATCTGCTCTGTTATTTCTCCTGTCGCTACATCACCGGCGATCGCGTGCGCTACCCGACCGCCGCGGATCTGCATGCGTTGCTCGACGAAGGTTTTTCTGAAGGGACCGTCGTGGATGAATTCCGCTTGCCGCCGAGCAAGCACAATCTGGCCGTGGTTTTACAAACGCCCGAACTTTGGCCAGGCCAGCCCCCGCCTGTCCCAGCGATCCGAACTTTGTGATGGCCCATCGGGGCAGTGGAACTCTTCGCCAGTGAGCGGCGTCTAAACGTCATGGCTCGTCACCGTGTCGCCGCGTAGTTCAGACAAAAATGGTCGTAAAAGTGGCTATCCGAAAACCGCCGGCAAGAGCATAGAGAATGGGCATTGCCCACCATGAATTCACGGTGGGCAAATGCCCACCCTACACGGCCGAATACGGGTTTTCGGATCGCCTCTGAAAGCCGTGCGCGGGAGTCATGCTTGCCAGACCGCCGGGCGACCGTTACGCTTGACGCTTCCATTGGATTCAGCGAACCCCCACGAGCAAAGCTTTTAGCTCCATGTCTATCGTTTCTTCTCGGCGACGGCGCAACGCGCGCACGGCGGCGAACTGCCAATCGGCCGCGGCGCAACAGCATACAAACGATCGTCCCGACTGGCCGGACTGGCGCCAAACGCTTGCGGAACGTCGCCGCGATCGACCGCTGCCAGACGCCGGAAAGAACAAGCACGCTTTGCTCTGGGGCCTGGATGGCCTTTTAGCTGAAATGCCGGCTGCCTCGCTCGATCTCATCACCCGGTTGGCCAAAGCCGAAGCGGCCTCGCCGCCGTCTCGATTGCTGGCGAAGCTTTGGTCCGCGCACTGCGGATTCGCCAACCTGGCTGGCCCCCTCGCGGCACTCATGCCGCTGGCGTGGGCCAGAAATCTTACCGGCCTGGCGGAAGTAGTCGACGAGCAAGCGTGGTGGACGCTGGCAGACGACCTTGGCGAGGTCAGCCGGCAGACGCCGCAGGCCGCGGCGGCGGGCCTGTTGAACGGCCAGTTGCTGCTGGAACTGCGTTTGACGTTGGCTCACTGGTTTGACGAACGCCCCGGCGCGGCCGATGCTCGCTCTTGCGTTTCGTCGCTGGAAGAGGCGTTGCTGGCCGAAATCGACGACGACGGCCTGGTGCGCGAGCTGCCGCGCCAGCGGTGGTTGCCATTGTTGGCCTGCTGGACACGCTGCCGCTCATTGATGCAAATCGCCGGAGTCGGCCCGCGGCCTGACGCGGCCGACCGCTATCAAGACTTCGTTGAAGCGCTCCTGCGATTGGCCGGCCGCAATGGCTCACTAGCCTGGCCCGGCCAAGAACAGACCAAGCACCAGCAGTTCGATTTGTGGCGCGCCGCGGCCGCTTTCGTTCATCCGCGCTTGACGCGCGCCATGAACACCCTCTGGCAAAAACGTCCCGCGAAGACACGGCCGGCCGCGCGGCGCACCGCGGCGGCTGACCTGCCGCCTTCCGCCGGACGCAGCGAACAGGCCGCGTTCGCGGTACTACGCCCCAACTGGTCGGCGCCGCGGTTGATCGTCGACTATGCGACCGAGCACGTCCGCTTGCGGCTTGATCGGGGCGGCAGCGAATGGATCACCGGCGATTGCCCAGTACGAGTCGCCCTTGACGGGCGGCCCTTGGAGCGACAATCGGATTGGGAAGAGCTTTGCTGGATCAGCGATGACGATGTCGACTATCTCGAGCTGCAACTCGAACTGGATGAAGACGTCCGCATCCAGCGGCACATTCTCTTCGCCCGTCAGGACGAGTTCATCCTGCTAGCCGATGCCGTGCTGGGCGTTCGGCCGGCGGCCCTCGAATACGAAACGGTGCTGCCGCTTGGCGCCGCGATTTCGGTCGAGGCGGCCGCCGAAACGCGCGAACTGACGCTCACCGCAGGGGGCCGCCGCCGCGCACGGGTCTTGCCGTTGGCGTTGGGCGAATGGCAAACCGAACGCGGTCGCGGGGAACTTGCAGCCGGGCCAGATGGGCTGCGGCTCACGCAAGTCGCTCGCCAAGCGGCGAACCTGTTCGCGCCGTGGTTCATTGATGTCTCCGACAAACGCCTGCGGCGGCCAATCACATGGCGCCGTCTGACGGTGGCCGAAGAACGCCAGACGCAGACCGACGATGCGGCAGTCGGCTATCGTGTGCAGATCGGCGAGCAACAATGGCTCTTTTATCGGTCCTTGATCGCCTGCGGCAACCGCACTCTTTTGGGGCATAACCTGGTGAGCGAGTTTTTGGCCGCCCGCTTCAGCCGCCAGGGGGTGCCCGAAACCTTGATCGAAATCGAGGCGCCGGCCTATGACCACCCATGACGGCGCATGGTTTCAAGATCGTTTGGCCGAGGTGCGGGCCCGGATTGCCGCCGCGGCCGGGCGCAGCGGACGCACCGCCGCCGACATCACTTTGGTCGCCGTTACCAAGTACGTCGGCGTGGAGGTGGCGCGGCGATTGGCCGCCGCCGGTTGCCGCACGCTGGGCGAATCGCGGCCGCAAGAGCTTTGGCACAAAGCCGAGGAGCTGGCCGATGAAGCGCTTGAATGGCATTTGATCGGCCATTTACAGCGCAACAAGATCGCACGCACGTTGCCGCTGGTGCGGCTAATTCATTCGGGCGACAGCTTGCGGTTGCTCCAGGCGATCGATGCCGAAGCCCAGCGCGCCGGATTGGGGCCGGTGCCGATGCTGGTTGAAGTCAATGTTTCAGGCGACGCCGCCAAACATGGCTTTCAGCCCGCAGAGTTGGAACCGCTAGGGGCGAAGCTGGCGGAATTGCCACGGCTTGCCATTGGCGGTTTGATGGGTATGGCGGGCCGAGACGGCGACCTTGACGCCGCGCGGCGCGACTTCGCGAATTTGCGTTCGCTGCGCGACCGGCTACGGGCCGTATGGCCTGATTGCGTGCGGCTCGACGCGCTCTCAATGGGCATGAGCGGCGATTTTGAGGTGGCCATTGAAGAAGGGGCTACGATCGTGCGCCTCGGCTCGCTCCTATTTTAATGATGTCCGTCTAAAGCCGAACTTCGACATCGGCTCGTTTTCGTTTGAGCAGGACAATTTGAGCAGGACAATTTGCTTGCCTTACCCAACCGCGGCAACTAATATCAAGAATGGCTGACCTCATCGGCCATATCTGGAGCTTGCACCGTAAGAGATCAACAGCCGCCCCCATTCGACGCTTTTGGCTGCCGGATGGGGGCGCACCGGCTACTGTGGAACACCGCCAGAGTTGTTCCCGACTGTTTCACGAGGAGCATCGTCATCATGTTATCGCGACGTTTCGGCTTGGCCGCCTTGCTTTTTTTGGTGTGGCTGGCGCCCGCCCTGATGCCTAGTAAGTCACCGTTGGGCAATGGCATTGGCCAGGTTCACGGTTGTGGCGGCAGCAGTGGTGGCAGCGGCGGACAACAAGAGCAAGCGGGCATCATGATCGCGCCGGGCACGGTGCTCGACGCGGCCAGTTTCCGCATTGATAAGAACGGCGTGGCCGGCACGGTGCGCGTGCCCGATCCCACCGGCAGCCTCACGCGCCAGCGTTTGCAGCAGGCCAAGGGGGCATTGCACGCCGATATCGCCAAGGCCAGCAAATTTCGCAAAGTTTCGCTCACGCGTCTCGAACGCGCCGTGGCCGGGCAACTTGACAAAAACCGCCAACCGACCGACGAGATGCTTCGTCTCGCCGGTCTGACGCGCATCCAATACGTATTCTTCTATCCCGATTCAGGCGACGTTGTCGTGGCCGGGCCGGCCGAGGGCTGGTTTCAGGATCTGACGGGTCGCTTCATTGGCATGGTCACCAACCGGCCAGTGCTCGAATTGCAAGACCTGGTCGTGGCGTTGCGTGCCTTTGCCCCCGGCAAAGACGAGCGCGGCGTCGTGGGCTGCTCGATCGACCCTAAACCAGAGGGGCTCGCCCGCATGCAGCAGTTTCTGCGCGAGATTCGGCCGCGCGCCACGCCGGATTCCGAGCAGGAGATCGTCGAGGGCTTGCAAAGCAGCCTTGGTTTGCAAAAGGTGAGCATTCTGGGAGTTTCTCCCGCCACCCATTTCGCGCAGGTCATGCTAGAGGCCGACTATCGTATGAAGCTGATCGGCATTGGAGTGGAGCATCCGGGCGTCAAGAAGATGAAGAGTTTTGTCGATTTGGCCAACCCTTCGCAGATCAGCGCCAGCGCTTTGCAACGCTGGTGGTTTGTGCCCGACTATAAGTGCGTGCGCATCAGCGAAGATCGTCTGGCGATGGCCTTGGAAGGCGAGGGTGTGAAGTTGGTGGGCGAAGACGAAGTGGTGGGCGCCAACGGCCAGCGCACGGCCCAGGGCCACAGCGGCCGCGCCAGCCAGATGTTTACCCACGGCTTCAGCCAAAAATACCCTGAGCTTGCCCGCCGCAAGCCGATTTACGCCCAGTTGCGAAACCTGGTGGATATGTCCATCGCGGCGGCCCACGTTCTGCGCGAAGACTACTACGGCAAAGCGGGCTGGAACATGGAAGTCTTTGGCGACGAGAAGCTCTTTCCCGTCGAGATTTATCCCGCTCCTACTGAGGTCGATACGGTGGTGACCAGCCTCTGGAAAGGCAACAAATTGGTCACGCCGGTGGGCGGGGGTGTGCGCATCGAAGCGCCGCAAGCTTTGGAGCCTACCAACGTGCTGGCCGACGAAGGCGGCAAGGTTGATCAGGTCCGGCATGAAACCGTGCTTGATGGCTTGCAGGCCGGTCAGTGGTGGTGGGATTAAGCACACATCTTGGAGTGCGGCGATTCATCGCCGCTTTCCCTTGTCGCGGAGCGACCTTTTGCTGCTTTTGTGTTGATGTCGCGCGCGGCTGCGGCTCGCTTTGAGGCTATCCGAAAACAATTGGAGGATGGCCTTCCCAGGCCGTCCAGTTAGTATATCGTCGCTACTGGACGGCCTGGGATGGCCATCCTCCGGACACGAAAAGCGGTGATGAATCACCGCACTTCAAGACGATCGACCGCGATCATCATGGCGTGGCCCGCAACTGATTCATCTCCACCTGCACCATCTTCAACAGCGCGTGCAGAAACGCCACCACCATCGGGCCGACGAGAATACCGATCGGCCCCAACGCCTTCACGCCGCCGAGCACGCTCAGCAACGCCAACAGCGGGTGCATGTTCGATTGCCCTCGCAAAACCAAGGGTTTGATCACGTTGTCGGCGGTCGAAACGACGGCAGCGCAATAAATGGCCAGTACCACAGCGGCGGGCAGGCGTCCCTCCAGAAACAGCCATAGGCAACACGGTATCCAAACCGCGGTCGCCCCCACGAATGGAACCAACGAAAGCACCATCGTCAGCATGGTCAGCAACGCCACGGAACCGATCCCGGCGAAAAAATACCCGAAGCCCGCCAGAATGCCCTGCACCAACGCCGACAACAAACTCGCCACCACCACCGCCCGGCTGACCGTGGCGAACTCGCGGAAGAGTTGTTCCTCATAGCAATCGTCCAGCGGCGAGAGAGCCATCAGCGCTTTGATCATCGCCGGGCCGTCCGCCAAGAAGTAATAGAGAGCCACGATCATCACTGCCAGGCCGATCAATAAGTCGGGCAGCACGTTGCCGGCGTATTGCGCTCCGCCGACGGCCAGCGAATCGGCGAACTCCCGGGCGCGCGTCCGCCAAACGGCCAACTGCTCCGGCGAGGGATTGGCCTGCCGCTTCAGCCAGATTTTCCAGGAAGTGCCGAGCAGGTCGGCGCGCAGCGCGTCAAACCGCTCGTTGACCTCCGCCAGGCGACCGCCGACCTCCTCAATGGCGTTGGCCGCCAGCAATCGCTGGCGATCGTCCCGCAACCGCTCAAGATCGCCGGTCGCCGACCAAGGGGGAGATTGCCGCAAAGCGGCCAGCTCGTGGTCAAGCGTGGCGGCCAGGCCGTCGATGGCCGCCGATAATTTACGCAGACAGTCAGGCGCCAGATTGGAGGCGGCGCAGGCGTCGAGCCGCTCACCGACCTCTTCCAGCCCCGCCATGATGTCGTGCGGCGGCAACGCCAAGCCGGTTTTGTCGCGCAGGGACGAGAGCTTGTCGCGCACCGCCGCGGTATTCCAACGCTGCGCGATCGCGCTGGCTTCAAAACCAGCCTGGATGAGCACCAGCAGCAAAGGCGCCATCACGATCGTCAGAATGGCCAACGTGGTGAGCAAGGCCGCCAGTCGCTCGCGGCCGCGGGCGCGTACCACAATCAAGCGATGCACCGGCTGAAACATCACCACCAGCAACAAGGCCAAAAACAGCGGCACAAAGAAGCCCGCCATCACCTGAAAAAATAAAACGCCCATGACCAGCAAAATGGCCACCAGCACCACGAACGAAATGACACGCGCCATCGAAAAGCGTCAAAGAGGGGTTGTCGGTGTTCTCCAAAGCCGTAGTGTATGGCGGCGAGCTGCTTCTGGCGAGTGGTGGCGGCCCTTTGACTGTTTCGCCTCTTTGGAAGTACAAAGAAGGCGGCGGCGAGCCGCTCGCAACTTTCAAACGGTTTATCAAGGAGACCGAACATGGATCCCGACTATCGCAAAATGGTTGATTTTCTTCGCGATCTCGGCACCGAAGACGTGCCGCATTCGGGCGAGAAGGGCTTTCTCGCGCACTTGATTGGCGTCTTTCGCGATCTGGAAAACTGGGGATGCGATCAAGATGTCTGCCGAGCGGGGCTGTTTCATTCCATCTACGGCACGGAGATATTTCGCCGCTGGTCGCTGCCGCTCGAGCGCCGGCCGGAGGTTCGCGCCCTGATCGGCGAACGAGCGGAGTGGATCGCCTACGTGAATTGCCTGATGGATCGCTCGACGTTCGACGCCTTATTGGAATCGGACGGGCCTTACCACATCCGCAATCGCGAGACCGGAGAGATCATGGAGCTGACGCGGGGCGATTTTGACGATCTGGTTCGCGTGCATCTTTGCGATTGGCTGGAGCAAGTGGCACGCGCCGACAACTGGGATTACCGGCCCGACGCCATGCGCCGCATGGCGCAGCGGCTGGGAGGAGTGGCGCGAGAGGCGTACGATCGCGTGTACGGTGCGTGCGCGTGAGGTAGAATCTTGCCTTAGGAAAAACAACAACCACGACAAGCGATGCGGAGACCAAAACCAGATGCACGGCAAAATGAAAAGCGATTGCGAAACTCACCGAATGAACGCGCGAACATCAGGCATCCGCTCTTGGCGCCTCGCTATGCTGTTGCCCTTCGCCATGCTCTCCGCCGCCACGGCCGAACCGGCCGAACCGGCCGCGCGTGAAAAACCATTGTTCAGTGGTAACTTGTTCGACGGCAAGACATTCAACGGCTGGGAGGGCGATACGGAAAAGTCGTTTCGGATCGAACAGGGCGCCATCGTCGGCGGCAGCTTGAAAGAAAAGACGCCGCGAAATGAATTTCTTTGCACCACCCGCGAATTTGACGATTTCGAGTTGCGGCTCAAATTCGAGGTGTTGGGCCAAGGGACGAACGCCGGCGTGCAGATTCGCAGCCGCCGCGTGCCGAACCATCACGAGATGATTGGCTATCAGGCCGACCTGGGGCAAGGTTGGTACGGCAGCCTCTATGATGAATCGCGGCGGCAGGTCATGTTGGCCGAGGCCGATCCCAAGGTTGTCGCCGCGGCGGTCAAGCCCGGCGATTGGAACGATTACAAAATTCGCTGTCAAGGCAAGCGAATTCAGCTTTGGATCAACGGCCGCCAAACGGTCGATTACACCGAGCCCGACGACAAGCTGGAACAGCGCGGCCTGATTGGCTTGCAGATTCACGCCGGGCCGCCCGGCGAAGCCTGGTATAAAGACATCGAGATCGAGGAATTGGAAAGCGGGGCTTGAGGACAGCGGGTTTTGATGTCGCCTGAAAACGAAATCCGTTGTGTGCTGTTCGATGCGGTCGGCACGCTGCTGTATCCATCTCCGCCGGTGGCCGCCGCTTACGGGGCGGTCGCCTGGCGGCACGGTTCTTCGCTCAGCGAGGCGGAGATTGGCCGGCGCTTTCGCGCGGCGTTCCGACGCCAAGAGGCGATCGATACGGCTGAAAACGGTTCGCGAACCGACGAAGCTCGCGAATGGCGACGTTGGCAGGCGATTGTGGCGGAAACATTCTCGGACGTGACCGATACGGAAGCCGCGTTCGAGGAGCTTTGGAAACATTTCGGTCTCGCGGAGAATTGGCGGCTGTTCGACGACGTGGCTGATGTTTGGCCGGCTTTAGCGCGGCGTGGTTATCGTTTGGGCATCGCCTCGAATTTTGACGGACGATTGCGGGCGATTTGCCGCGGGCTGCCGCCGCTCGACGATTGCTCTGATGTGTTTGTCTCGTCGGAGTTGGGCGTGCGCAAGCCCGCGGATGAGTTTTTTCATGGCGTGCGCGGACGCCTGAAACTGTCGGCCGAGGAAATCTTGCTCGTCGGCGACGACCTGGCGAACGACTATGTCGCCGCGCGGTCGGCTGGCTGGCAAGCGTTGCTGCTCGATCGCGCTGGTGAGTGCGCGCCGGCAGTGGAAAGCGCATCATCGTTGCGCGCGTTGTTGGCATATCTTGGAGTGCGGTGATTCATCACCGCTTTCTTTTACGGCGCAGCCGTCTTCCTCGGCGTCGCCAGAGCGGCCACAACTTGCCAAGCGGACCGCGGTCAAGAAGTACGCGGCGACCGCGCGGAAAACAAAAAGAAGGTCGCTCCGCGACAAGGGAAAGCGGCGATGAATCGCCGCACTCCAGGATTTCCTACGCCTCGGCCGCGCGGATGGCGGCGCGCACCACGTCGAGCACGTTTTGCCAATCGCCGGTGAGGCTGTTCTCAAACCGTTCGATCGCCTCATGGGCTTTGCCAATCGCCTTGAGCCGCGAGGCGGCCGAAAGACTGCGCATGTCGAGCAGGTTGTCGTAGACATCGGCTAGCTTACAAAGCTGCACCGCCGCCGGCGCCGCGGCCAGGCCGTCATGGTACTCACGCTCGCGACGTTCCTCCGGCAAACGCTTGTCTTTCGACAACGCCGCGACATAGTCGGCCACGCGTGGCCCAAAACGCTCGCTGAGGTCGTCGTGGTCGGTGGTGGTGTCTTCGATGGTGTCATGCAGCACCGCCGCCGTCAGCGTCTCCATGTCCGTCACGCCAAAGACATGGCGAAGAATGAACGTCACCCGAAAGGGATGGGCGATGTAGGGCGTTTCACGATCTTTGCGAAAATGATTTCGATGAGCGCGCGCGGCGAATGAAATGGCTGCCAGCAAAGGGTCGATATCGTTCATGAAGCTAGATTAGCGCTGGAATTGGCTTGCCACCTTCCGTAACGATCGGTATCGGGCGGCCCTGCGGGTTGATCCAATGCGCTTCAGAGTCGATGCGCAGATGCCGAAAGACCGTGGCGGCCAGGTCGGCGGGCCGCACGCGCGCGTCTTGCACGTCGTAGCCTTTGCGGTCGGTGCGGCCGATCACCTGCCCGCAGGGCACGCCGCCGCCGGCCACGAGCATCGACATGCAATTGGTCCAGTGCCCGCGACCGCCGTCGGCCGAGAGCATCGGCGCGCGTCCAAACTCGCCCAGCATCAAGACGAGCGTTGAGTCCAAAAGTCCGCGATCGTGCAAATCATTCACCAGGGCATACAACGCGCGGTCGATGGTAGGCAGGATCGGCGTCAGGCCCTTTAAGATGCCGCCCCAGGGCGGCACATTGTCGCCGTGATGATCGAAGTAGCCCCAACGGCCGCTGACCAAAACATACGTCGCACCTGCTTCAACCAGCCGCCGGGCCAGCAACGCCTTCTCGCCGACGCTGATGCGACCGTAAGCATCGCGCGTGGCGTCGGTTTCTTTACTCAGATCAAAGGCGTCTTTGACGCGCGGCGAACTAAGCATGTCGAACGCGGTTTGATGATAGCGGTCGAGTTGCGTCATCGCGGCGGCGCGCTCCAGATCGCGGTCCAGCCGATCGAATTGACGCCGCAGGTTCGCTCGGTCTTGCAGACGCGGCACGTTCATTCCCTGCACCAACGCCAATCGCCCGCCCAACTCGCCGCCTTTGACAGGCTCATAATCCTGGCCCATTTCGCCGGCGCCCCACACGTCGGCCTGCCAAGAATCAGCCAAGCCGATAAAGGCCGGCATGTCGGCCGCGTTCGGGCCGCGAAACTTGGCGGCCACCGAACCCATTGAAGGATAGCCGCCGCCGTCTTTGCCATCGTCGGTGCGGCGCGCCAACGAGTTGCCGGCTTGCATGGTGATGGGAGTGTGGTTGCTCGCCGAGCAATCGACTGACCGGATGACGGCCAGCTTATCCATGATGCTCGCTTGCAAGGGCAGGTGTTCGCAAATGTCGATGCCTGGCGCCCTGGTGCCGATGGTCTGATAAGGCCCGCGAATTTCAATCGGCGCCGTGGGCTTGGGATCCCACATGTCGATATGGCTGGGGCCTCCGGAGAGCCAAAAGACGATGACCGCGCGTCGCTCTCGCCCGGGGTCGTTCGCCGCCTGCCCAGTCAGACGCAAGGTATCGGCCAAGGAGACGCCGGCCATGCCTGTCAAACCGGTTTGCAGGAACCAGCGCCGTGAGCCGACGCGAATGGTATCGCTTCGCGGCGCCAACGGCTGCGAGGCCGTTTGCTCGATATGTTGAGTGCCGTGTACCATAGGCGATGAAAGGCTCATAGCCGCGATTCCTGAATAGTCTGGTGGGATGACCGGCGGGAGAACTTTAGAGCGGCTAACAAAAAAGGAAGCCGCGTCGTGGTAGGATGGGCTTCCCAGCGCGTCACCGTAAGTGGTGACGGGCCGGGAGACCCAGCCGCCCGCATTGCGGTCGTTTTGTTAGACGCTCTTAGTAGATGTTGAGGCGTGCGGCGAGTCAAGAGAAATTTGGTTCGCGATCGGGTGAAACGCCACGGAGGGCGTCCCCTGGCCTGCGCAAAAAAACGTGTTTCATTCAGGAAACCATCAACGGTTTGACTCGATATTTGTTCCGCTCCGCCACCACCGGCTTCACGCCGGTGGAGCGATGTTTGACCGCTAGAAACGGTGCCTTACGATACTCCCTTCCCGCTTTTTCGCACCAGCGTCCGCTGCCCCCGGCAGCGGACGCTGGTGCGAAAAAGAGGAGGCGCAGGAGGTTGCCGCGATAAAGCGT
>DASVGM010000351.1:0-2133 GCA_036379555.1 Pirellulales bacterium
CATCGACCCAGGTTTCAAGTATAGTCGCTTGGACGTCAAACACGTCGCCATCGCATAAGAAGAAGTTTGCCTGCTTGCCGGCTTCGAGCTTGCCCAGGCGATCGGCCGCGCCGAACAACTCCGCGGGCGTAGTCGTCAAGGCACGCAGAGCTGCCGCGCACGGCAAGCCGTGAGCCACCGCCTTACGGACGCCGGACAGGAAACTGCCCGTGTCGCTTAATCCGTGCGACATGAACGCGATGCGCACGCCGGCCGCTTCGAGCCGCGCCGCGTTTTCCGGCGCGATGTCCCAATGCATCAGCTTCTCCAGCGAGACCGACATGGCGGCTTCGGGCGTCATGACGCGCGGCGGCTTCGGAAAACTCAGCGGCAGCACCACTGGCACACCGGCCGCCTTGACGGCATCCAACCGCCGGTACTCGCTCCCTGAGCCGCGCACGATGAGCCGCAGGCCAAATTCGTCAGCCACTTGCTTGGCGCGCGTGAAGTATAGTTCGTCGCCGGTTTGAATCATTACCGGCAGGCCGCCTTTCAGCGCCGGCTGCAAAGCGGCGAGCGCGTCGTTGCGTTCGGGCCGCGGCAGTTGCGGTTGAGAGGCAAATGTTCGCCAGGCGTCGCCGTACCAGCTCGCGTCGTAAAACGCCTGACGCACCAACGCCATGGCGCCCATCGGCGACATAGGGTAGCGGCCGACTTTACGTTGCGCCGGAGTCAGCATCAGGTGCAACGCGATGGGGGCGCGAACGATGGAGCGGCTGCCTTGCTCATCGCCCGTGAGCACCAACGCACTGGTTCCTTTCACCACGCCGACCGATGGGGCCACGAGTCTGACGGCGATGCCTTGGCTGCGCAGTTTACGGTTCGCCTCTGCATCGGGCGCGTAGCGCGCATCGGCACTGGTCTGTGGCACCACGTGCGCGTTCCAATACGCGGCGCCGTGTTTTTCTGACGGCCCCAGCCGCGACGCTTCCGCCGAAAGCTCCGCGCAAGCGTCGATAAATGCCGGATAGATTGTTTTGCCCGAACATTTCCAGACGCGCGCATCGGCGGGCGGCTCGATGTCGGCGCCGCAGGCGATCAATACGCCGTCGCGCACCACCAGCGTCGCCTTTTCCAGCACGGTTTCCGGCGAAACAAAAACTCGCGCATCGGTGAACGCATAGGCCGCGTGCGAACCTTCTCGCAACCCCTCGGCCGGCCTCGTGGTAGGCACGGCGGCCAGCGCCATAGCGGGCAGACTACAAGCGCCGGCCGCGAAAAGGAACATCCGAAGTGCGAAAGTTTTCATTGGTCAAGCGCTCGCGGCCCAATTGTCAGACCCTATCGACAATACTTTATCGATGGCCTCCCCGCCAGCCTGCCCGTCTCTCCAATAACTTCTCAATCTCCGCCGGTGGCGCGAGCGAATCTTTATAGACCGATACCACTTTGCCTTCACGGTCAATTAACAGGCAGGCGGAGTAGCCGATGCCGTAACGCTCGGTGGTTTGGCCGTCGTCGATGAGCACGGGAAAGGTGATGTGCTCGTTGGCGAGCCTTGTTGCAACATCTTCTCGCGGGCCTTTCGCATGAACGCCGATCACAACCAGCCCTTGTTTGCCGTACATTTCTTGAAATCCTAAGAGCGGCGGCACGAGCGGCAGGAATGACGGCTGACTGAGATCGAGAAGCGCCAGCAACACTGTTTTTCCGCGCAACGCTTCCCAGCTTGGCGGTCGATCGGCGTTTAGCCAGACCTTGCCCGACAGAACTGGTGCCGGCGATCCGATGAGGTTCTCCTCCGCACGCCGGGGGGCCGGCGTCTTCGCGAGCCGCCTTTTTCGTTCCGCCTCGACAAGCCCCTGCAGCTCGTCGTTCGTGCGACCTCGCTTGTAGGTGTAATGGATGGGTTCCCCAAAGCGCATGTCCTGAACGTCTTCGCCCTCGCGCGGGCACAATGATTCGACGCGCTCCGTCAGATCGACGTCGGTACGCACCTCCTCGACGGCAACCCAGAGGTGAATATATTGCCGGCGATTTGGACCGGACTTGGCGGGGTGGGTGAAGGCCCGGTCTTCACGAAACGGAATCCAGACGCCAGGCGTCACTTCACGGTAATCTCGAAAGCGGATCAGCTCATTCGGCTTGAACTGG
>DASVGM010000352.1:0-6177 GCA_036379555.1 Pirellulales bacterium
GCCAAGCGACGGTAGCGGCACACCACGCCGGTTCCGCGCCACGCCATAGACCGCCACCGCGTAAGCCAGCAGCGCGATGCCCGCGAGCGTGGCGCCCTCCGCCGGAGTGATCTGCCGCCAAAAGAATTCGGGCATCGAAAACATGGCGCCATAACGTGATTTGAACCACAGGCCGAGGGCCAACGGAACGGTCAGCATCGCTACGACTTCCCAACCGCTATGCTCGGTCAACCAGTGCAACGCGGCAATGGCCGCCACCATGACGGCGGCAAAAAACGCCGGCCCCCACACCGGCCAGTCCAAGCCAAACTGGGCGTTGAGCACGGCGCTGCTGGCCGCCGATTCCGCTCCCACGAGAACCATCAGCGGCAGGAGGTGCCAGGTTACCAAAGTTGGCGTGGAAGCGGGCATCGTATAAAGACGGGCCAGATTGCCTTGCGCCGTAAAAGCCTGCGCGGCGAAAACGAAGCCGTTGATGGGCACCAGCGTGATGTGCAGCATCAAGAAGCTGAAATGTTCGGGATCGACTCCACCATCAAACCGCAACGCGGTAAACACCAGGGCCGGTACCAGGTTGGCTATCAATAGTCCGCCGAGCAAATTCCAGCGTCCGTGCCGCCACAGTTCCCAAATCAATGCTTGTGGTATCGATCGCATGACGTTCTCCATCGTTTGAATGTTTGCTCGCCGCGGCGCCGTGGAGGATGGGCTTCCTAGCCCGTCCAGTTGTTTCGTGACGGGCTAGGAAGCCCATCGTCCTTCAATGCGCCGCAGTCCATGTTTATGCTTCGTTGGTCGTTGTCAACGACGTGTCAACTCCGCTCACGCGCGAAATAAAAATCTCATCCAGCGTCAGCGCCGTATCGCCGACCACCCGCGCGCCGAGCGACTCGGCGGCGTGGCGCAACTGAACGCTCTCGCCGCTGCAAACGTAGGTCCATTCCGCGCCCGCGCCTTGCGTCGCGAGCGCGCCCACCAGCGCGGGCGCTCGCGCCAGCGCATGCTCAAATCGCAACGTCATACGGCGGTGCTTTTCTTTGATTTCTGCCATCGCGGCGGTCAGCAGAATGCGCCCCTGGTGAATGATCGCCACGCGATCGGCCACGCGTTCCACTTCATCCAGCAGGTGCGAAGAAAACAAAACCGTGCGTCCCTCGTCGGCGATGGTGCGAATGATCGCCCCCAGAATGTCGCGCCGCACGACCGGATCGAGTCCCGACGACGGCTCGTCCAGAATCAGCAACTCCGGCCGATGAGCCAACGCCGCCAGCAGCCCCGCGCGAGCGCGCTGCCCGCGTGAGAGGTGCTTGATCTTGGCCTTGGGGTCGAGGTCGAACGCCGCGCGCAACTCCTCGGCGTAACGCTCGTCCCAGCTTGGAAAAAAGGCTTGCGTGTAGCGCATCAACTCGCTCACGCGCATCCAATCGGGCAAGTCGCGATCTTCCGACAAATAACCGATGCGGCCGAGCGTGCCAACGGGGTTTCGCACCGGATCGAGTCCAAACACCTCCACGCTGCCCGACTGCGCGTTGAGCAGCCCCAGCACATGTTTGATGAGCGTTGTTTTGCCGGCGCCGTTGCCGCCGATCAGGCCGAACACGCCGCCGCGCGGCACCGTCAGGCTAAGCTCGTCGAGAGCGGTTTTTTTGCCGAAACGCCGTGTGACGCGATGCAGCCGCACCAGCGGCGGAGAGGAGCAAGGATAAGGTTCAGGCATGGGCATGGGCATGGGGTTCAATCCTTGTGTGGGGAGTTTTGGAGCGCGGCACGGCGCTCGTCGATGAGTTTCAGCACGTCTTCCCAGGCGATATTCAGTTGCCCCGCCTCGGCCAGCAGCGCGTCGATGCGCTCTCTGAGGATTTTCAACCGTTCGCGGCGCGCCAGCGGCGAACCCTGCTCGGAGACATAAGTGCCGGCCGTGCGTCGTTTCTCGACGACGCCGGCCAGTTCCAGTTCACGATAGGCGCGCGCCACGGTGTTGGGGTTGATCAGCAGGCGTTCGGCCAGCCCGCGGATGGGCGGCAGCTCTTCGCCCGCCGCCAGCCGCCCGGAGGCGACCAGGTATTTCACCTGGTTGACGATCTGCAAATAGATCGGCACGCCGTCGTCAGTGGAGATACGCAGATGCACGGGCCGGACTCCGGGTTTGTCACTTGTATTAGTTCAATAATACAAACCCCGCCGGACTTGTCAAGCGCCTCTTGGAGTGCGGCGATTCATCGCCGCTTTCCTTTGTCGCGGAGCGACCTTGGCTTTTTCTTGGAACGTCTCACAAAACGAACGGGTTCTTGGAGGATGGGCCTGGCCTGCGCAAAATCGGTTGTTGCGCCCCGACTTGCTTGATACTTAATCTATTCCGCCACGATCGGAGCTTGTCCCTCGTTGTTCTACACAAGTGGTCGAGGTCGTTTTTAGCCCCGTAGGGACGGCAGAGTTTAGCCGTGGGCGCAAGCCCACGGAAAACGCACGCGAACGATTCGTCCAGCCGCGCAGCGGCGAAAGAGCGCGTGGTGCGCCGCCTCTTTCGCCGCTGCGCGGCTTGCCTGATCTACCTCATCGATTCCGTGGGCTTACGCCCACGGCTAAACTCTTTCGCCGCTGCGCGGCTGACGCGAGAGATGTATAGAACAGCGAGGGGCTTGCCCCCGTCGAGCGCTGACTGACTGGCTAAATGTACGGCGTCGAACGCGCCACGTTTTCGCGTCGCATCCGCCTCCTTCGGCGGCGGAGGAGACGCGAAAGCGGAAAGAATCTGTCGGGGCGTTCGTTCTAGCCGGTCAATCAGCGCTTCCACCGGGGCAAGCCCCTAATGTCACGAGATTAAGCTCTGATGCCACCCGCGTGCCGGGTGGAGATTCCCGTTGGCTGTCTACAAACGGTCGTAGCCCGCGTCCTCTTTCCGCGATTTTGCCTCGCTTGGCCGCCTACGGCGGCCAAGCGGGGCAAAATCGGGAGGGTGCGGAAAGCCGTGTTTGTAGACGGCCAACGTGAGAACTCCCTCGGGCAAGCCGAGGGCATCTTCCGCAAGCGTTATTGGTTCACCTCTGGGCGGCCGCCACCTGCCGCAAGGCGCGCAAATAGTCGGCGATTTCCTCGTGAACCTCCGTCGTTTGCGAGATCACCAAGGCGCCGCAGTTGGCGAATTCTCGAATGGAGCCGGGACCGCCAACCTCGTCCCAGGTGGTGGGCGGAATGTTGGACGTAATGTTGTCAATCAAAGACTGATAGTTTGAAAAATGCCCTGAAGTCGCCATGCCGACCATGTGGTATCTCACAACGCTACGCGCGGCGGGCGCACCACGATCGCGCGGCCGTTCGGCGATGAGGTCCAGCACGGGATAGACCTTGGTCGAGAGCATGCTTTCGGCTTCGCTCTTGGAAGTGATGGTCAACATTTCGTTGCGAATCACGTAAGTCAAATCCAGCTCGTTCAGGAGCAGCCTGAACGCCGCTCGAATCGTGACGCCGTGAACAGAGCGCGTGATGGGCGTGTCGGTGCCGACTCCCGCGTCGGTCAAGGCGCGATGGTGGAGCCAAACCTTAATATGCCCCTGATCCGCCAACGATTGCATGGCGGCGATGAGCGGCGTCTCGCGGAATTCCACGTCGCATTTCTGGGCCAACCCCGCTTCGATCTGGGCCTCAATTCCCGCGGGGCGAAGTTCGGCCTCGTGCGGCCAATCGAGCTGCGGGCCCGGCACGGGCAGCCAAGCGACGGGCACGGACGCGCGAGCTGAAGTAACGACGCGCATAGGTAGTAACTCCGCCAGAAATCGCGAGATCTTTTGATGCACCTCGGCCGTTTGATGAATGACAAGCGCTCCTGTCAACAGGCGGACGGAGCCTGCGCCGCGCGGTTGCCAACTGTCCGGCTCAACGAGGCTGGGCAGACTCTCGAACAACTCTTTGGTCCATTCAGCACACTGTTGAGTATCCCACTCCGGCGCCGCCGGCGCGGACGACGGGTCTTTGTTATCCGCGGCGGGTTTCGGCGAGCTCGCCGGCTTCTCGGCCGGCGGCTTCGCGGTGCTTGCCGAGTCGGCTGGCTTCGCCTGAGAATCCGCGCCCTCGTCGGCCAAGGAATACGCTCCGCCACCCATGCCGCCACCCATTCCGCCGCCCATCGCGCCGGTGTAGTAATGCATCCAAGGCGCGTTGCGCGGCCAAGGTATGAGGCGATAGACGTACGTTCGCGGCTCGGCCTGCCCCGCTTGCTCAACACGAGCTTCTGCGGGCAAGGCTTTCACGGCGGCACGCTGTTGATCGCGCACGCGGCGCAGCGCGGCCAGCATCTCCGCCGCCTCTTCATGCACTTCTTCGGTTTGCGAAAAGCTGATGGCGTGTGAGTTGGCGAACTCCCGCATCGCGCCGGGACCGCCCACTTCGTCCCACGTGGTGGGCGCCACGGTGGAAGTAATCAGGTCGATCAACGATTGATAATCTTTACCAACCGGTTCACCAGACGCGTCCGGCGGGAACCACTCGATAGGCGGCGTCACCAGATCGCGTACCGGGTAGGTCTTGATCTTGAGCATGCTCTCGGCTTCGGTCTTGCTGGTGATGAACAAGTAACCGTCGCGCGCCACATAAGTCAAATCAAGCTCGCCCAGAAGCAAGCGCAACGCCGATCGCAAACGGATGCCGTCGAGCTTCAGCGTGACGGGGGTATCGCTGCCCACGCCCGCGTCAGTCAACGCCTTATTATCCAGTTGGATCTCCAGCTTGTGTTGATGGCTGAGAATATCGACCACGCCGCTGAGCGGTCGTTCGTCGAAATCGACGACCGTCGGTTGCTGGAGCGCCGCGAGCACCGCGGCTTCGCCCTCGCTGGGCGCCGGAGCGGCGGCCGTGGACGCATCGGCAGGCTCGGCCGCACGCGACGCCATGACGAGCGAAAGATGGACGATGAGACCTACGACAAAAACGACGCGGCGCAGCATGACGACTCTCCTTCTCTTGGACCGTAGACAGAACACGCGGGGGAAATGCGCCGGCCGCGGCGATGCCTCAATCGCCGCTGGGCCGGCGCTTCCGACCATACCACTCGCAGGGTCGAAAAGCAAGGATTTTCACCTCGTCTGGCCCGGCGACCGCTCTTTTGCGATTTGTCGCGTTTCGCTATGATCGCGCCCCCTAATTCTCCGTTTCGGGAGTTGTTGTATTGGACCGGCAATTGCGAATCGTTGACCTTGTGCCACGGCGACGGGCCGCCTATGCGCTGCTCTTGGCCGCGGGCATGGCCGCGATCGCTCTGCTGGAGGCCGCGTATCTGGGCATGACCGCGCTGGCCCCGTTGACCACCGACGGCCGCGTGGCTGCCTTTGATCTGGAGGGCGAGGGAAGCCTGGCCGTTTGGTTCTCCTCCGCCACGCTCGAATCGGCGGCCTTGGCCGCGCTGGCCGCTTGGGCCATCCGGAGGCATACGCCCGATCAAGCGCCCGGACAAGCGGCGCCGCGCATCCTGCTTGTGGCCGCGGCCTGTTGGCTGGTGATGAGTATTGATGAATGCGGCAGCCTGCACGAGGCTTTCAAGGAACTGATGTCGCGCGGCACCGGCAGCCGCTTGCACGGCGACGGCACGCTATGGTGGGTCATCGCCTACGGCATCGTGCTTTCCGTTGTTGGTTGCCGGTTGGTTTGGGAACTGCGTCGAGCGCCCGACGCCGTGGCCGCGCTGTTCGCCGCGGCGGCCTGCTATGCCGTGGCCGTTATGGCGGAATTGGCCTGGATCATTCCGCACAAGGGCCAGACCGAGGTGATGCTGGAAGAAGGCTGCGAGATGCTTGGCAATGTCTGCTTGTTGCTCTCGATGGGGCTGTGCGCGCGCCACGCCGCGATCAGCGCCGAGAACCTCGCTCAATCAAGGCTCACGCGCGCCAGCGAACCGCGGCCGCCGGCAAAGCCTGCTTTCGCCTATGCGAACGTCGAATTGGCCGGCACCAGCCACGGATGAAACACCGATCAAACACGGCTGAAGGGAAAATGCCGGATTGGCTTGCTATCGCGGGTAGCCCTTTCTTCCGCAAGCTTGGCAGCCAACTGGCTTGGCTCCGCTTCGGCGCGTGTCTGGCCTGCGCAAAATGCGGACCTATCGAGTTGCTTCCGGGGCTACTCCTCCGCTGATTCTTGTTCGCGGCATTGATGCCACCCGCTTGCCGGGTGGAGATTCGCGTTGGC
>DASVGM010000353.1:0-6287 GCA_036379555.1 Pirellulales bacterium
CCGCGCGGGGCTGCGCGGCCTGACGGTGCTGGTGGCCGACGCCGACGAATCGGTGCGCAGCGCCGCCCACAACCTGTTGGAGCGATACGGCTGCGTCGTGGAGACGGCCCACGACGGCGGCGAGGCCATCTTCATGGCCCGCAATTTAAGCCCCGGCCAGAGCTACGACGTGGTGATTGCCGACATTCGCTTGCCCGACATGTCGGGCTACGAATTCATGCTCAAGCTGCAAACGGTGATCGAGCATGTGCCGCTCATTTTGATGACCGGTTTCGGTTACGACCCAGGCCATTCGATCGTCAAGGCTCGTCAGGCCGGCCTGCCGGCGGGCGCGGTGCTCTACAAGCCGTTCCGTCTCGATCAATTGCTCGACACGGTGGAGCAAGTCGTCCGCTGCCGCGCCGTGGAACAGGCGTAGCCTTGTTCACGCTAAATCTTAGGGTTTGACGTGACTGTTTGACGTGAGATTTGTTCCGCTCCGCCACCGCCGGCTTTACGCCGGTGGAGCGATGATTGACCGCTAGCAACGACGCCTTATGACGCCCCCTTCCCTCTTCTTCGCGTTGCGTCCGACGCCGGAGGCGTCGGACGCAACGCGAAGAAGAGTGAAGGGGGCGTCATAAGGCGTCGTTGCTAGCGGTCAATCATCGCTCCACCGGCGTGAAGCCGGTGGTGGCGGAGCGGAACAAATCTCACGTCAAACGGTTGGTGGTCTCCTGTGTGAAGCGCGATCATTTTGCGCAGGCCAGTCCAGCGGCGGCGGGCCGATGAACCGATGAATAATCCGAGCCAATCGCACTTGACCGGCGGCAAGTATATGGCTAATGTCAGCACTCCTACCTTTCCCTTTGCACTTCCTGCTTACCGCCGTGCTCACGGCCTGACGAATGCACACGCGAATCGCGTGGCGTCTTAGGCCGAGGGCAGGCCCACGGAGCCTTACTGGCATGACGCCAAGCTGGATCTGGCTGTCTCGCGGCAACCTTCGCTCAAACCGTCGACTTTTTCTGCGCCTGGCCGCCGGTGTCACCACCGCTGGGCTGGTTGGCGGTGGGTGTTCGGCACTCCCGCCCATCCTGCGCTCGCAAAGCCCGGAAGACGCCGAAGACCCCGCCGCCAACATCAAATTGATCGGCGACTTCGCCTTGGCCGTCGGCGGCTTTCCGCTCACCGTCGAGGCCGTGGGGCTGGTGACTGGTCTTCCCGGCACGGGCAGCGATCCTCCCAATTCCACCCACCGCGCCGCGCTTTTGGAGGAGATGGAGAAGCGCGGGGTCGTCTATCCCAACCAGGTGCTGGCCTCCAAAGACACGGAGATGGTCTTGGTGCGGGGCTATTTGCGGCCGGGAATTCAAAAGGGCGACCATTTTGACGTCGAGCTGCGCGTGCCGACGCGCAGCGAATGCGAGAGCCTGCGTAGCGGCTGGCTGATGGAGACGCGCTTGCGGCAATTCGCCGACGTGAAGACGCAAGTGCTGGAAGGTCGGGTTTTAGCCCTGGCTCAGGGCGCCGTGCTCGTCGACCCTTCCGCCGAGGGCGAGCGCGACAAGCTCAAGCTGACGCGTGGCCGTGTGTTGAGCGGCGGCGTGGCGGCTGAGTCGCGTAAGCTCGGCTTGGCCATTCGCCCCGAACATCAGACCATCACCAACAGCGCGCAGATGGGCAACTCCATCAACCAGCGGTTTCATACCTTCGAGGGGGGCATCAAACATGGTGTGGCCACGCCCGAAACCGACAAGTACATCGAACTGGTCGTGCATCCGCGTTACAAGGACAACGTGGAGCGTTACATGCGCGTGGTGCGCGCCTTGCCGATCAAAGAAACACCCGAACAAGCGGTGACCCGACTGGCCTTGCTGGAGCGGCAATTGCTCGATCCGATCACGGCGGCCGTGGCGGCCATCAAGCTTGAAGCGCTGGGCAAGGAAGGCGTCAAAGCGCTGACCAAGGGAGCGGCGGCCGAGGATCCTGAAGTGCGCTTCTACGCCGCCGAGGCCTTGGCCTATCTGGATGAAGGCGCCGCCGTGGCTCCGCTGGCGCAGGCCGCGCGCCATCCCGCGTTCCGAGCCTACGCGCTCACCGCACTCAGCGCCATGGACGATTATTCCGCCGGCGAGGCGCTGCGCGATTTGTTGGAGGCGGAGAGCGCTCAAACGCGTTACGGCGCCTTCCGCGCGCTGTGGGCCATGAACCCGCACGACGCTCTCGTTCGCGGCGAAGACATGAACGGACAGTTCAGCTATCACTTGATCGAAACCAAGGCCACGCCGATGGTGCATGTGACGCGCAGCTTCCGCGCCGAAATCGTGCTGTTCGGCCCCGACCAACGGTTTCTCACGCCGCTCTTGCTCGAGGCCGGCAAGGAGATTCAGGTTTTCGCCAAGGAAGGCGACGAAATCACCGTCAGCCGCATTCTCGTCGGTGATGAGCAGAAACGCGTGGTGTCCACCAAGGTGGATGACGTGATCCGCGCCGTCGTGGCCCTGGGAGGCAATTATCCCGACGTGGTGCAACTGCTGCAAAAGGCCAAATCACGTCACCACCTGGAGAGTCGCTTTGAGATCGATGCCCTGCCCGCCAGCGGTCGCAGTTACGATCGCTCGCCGGAAGACGACGAGGAAGAGCGCCAGGAGCGGCAATTCACGATCGCCAACCCTCTGCCGGGCCTGTTCGCCCGGCCCGGCAAACAAGACGAGCGCCGCCACAAGAGAAGCACTTCGCGCACCGCCGAGAGTGAAGCGTCGAACGGCCCCTCGTTGCTCAATAAGCTGACGGACATTTTCGAGTGACCGCGGCATGATTCGCCGTGGCCGAGTTGATCGTGGCGATTGCTCACCCTCGCTGCCGACGGTTCGCGCGTGGGTGTCTTCACCTTCCGTCGCTTCCCGCCTCGCGGCGGCCCTCCGTTGCCAAACGGACCAAGAACGGCTAACATCCTCGGCTCGCCATGCCCGGACTCAATAATGCCCAACACGATGCCGTTCATACCCTTTCCGGGCCACTCCTGGTGCTGGCCGGGGCGGGCACCGGCAAAACGCGCGTGGTCACGTTTCGCATCGCCGAACTGATCAAGCACCGCACGCCGGCCGACCGGATTTTGGCCGTCACCTTCACCAACAAGGCCGCGGGCGAAATGCAGGAACGCGCCGCCGGCTTGCTGGGAAAACGCCGCAAAGGGGAGAAAAGGCCGGAGATCTCGACGTTTCACTCACTTTGCGTCCGCATCCTCAAACGGCACATCACGCGGCTGGGCTACCCCGCCCAGTTCGCCATCTACGACCGTGGCGACCAGGAAAGCGTGGCCCGAGCGGCCCTGCGCGATATTCGCGTCGATGGCGCGGTGCTCCGGCCCAGCGACCTGATCAACATCATCAGCCGCTGGAAGACGGCCGCCATTCGCCCGGCCGAAGCCGCCGCCGTCGCCGCCAGCGATAAAGAACACCTCGCGGCCATGGCCTACCGCCGCTATCAACGGGCGCTCAAGACGTCCGGTGCGGTTGATTTTGACGACCTTTTGCTTTGTGCCGAAGAGTTGTTTTCCAACCATGCCGATGTGATCGCCGCTGAAGCCGGCCGCTTCGACCATTTGCTGATTGACGAATATCAAGACACCAACGGCGCTCAGTACCGCATTGTCAAGGCGCTGGCGTCGCCGCATCGCAATCTCTGCGTGGTGGGCGACGACGATCAATCCATCTATGGCTGGCGCGGCGCCGAGGTGGCCCATATTCTGCGCTTTCAGCGAGATTGGCCCGAAGCCAAAGTCGTGCGGCTGGAAGAAAACTATCGCTCCAGCGGTGCCATTCTGGCGATGGCCAATCGGCTGATCGCCTTCAACCGCCAGCGGCATGAAAAAGTGTTGCGGGCCTTCCGCGAAGAAGGCGAGCCGCCGCGCGTTTTGCAATACCCCGACGAGGCGACCGAGGCCAACCAGGTGGTGGAGGAAATCAACTCGCAGATTTTTCGCCGCATCGCCCAGCCGCGCGACTTCGCCATTCTCTTTCGCACGAACGAGCAGCCGCGGGCCTTTGAACAGGAATTGCGGCGGGCCAAGCTGCCCTACACGTTGATCGGCGGCATGTCGTTTTACGATCGCAAGGAAGTTCGCGACATTCTCGCCTATCTGCGAGTGCTGGTGCAGCCGCGCGACGAGGTTTCGCTGTTGCGCATCATCAACACGCCGCCGCGCGGCATCGGCCAGCGAGCCGTGGAGACGTTGCTGGCGCGCGCCGTCTCGCAGGGCCGGCCGGTGTGGGAAATTCTGCCGGAAGCATCGCAAATGGAAGGGCTGCCCGAGGCGGCGGCCAAGGCCGTCGGGCAATTCGTCAGCTTGATTCAGGAATTTCAAGGGCGTCTCAACAGCGCCGGCCAGACGCCGGCGGCGACACTGGTCGACCTGGTGTTCGGTTTGATTAACACCGTGGGCTATCAAACGGAAATCAATCGACAATACAAAGAACCCGCCGAACAGGATGCGCGTTGGAACACGGTGGAAGAAGTCGTCAACTCGCTGGGCACCTATGAGAAACGGGCGGAGGAGCCGACCTTGGCCGGCTTTTTGGAAGACGTGGCGTTGGTGGGCCGCGACGACAAGCAAGACAAGGAGTCGCAGCTTGCCCGCAACGCCATCGTGCTCATGACGTTGCACAGCGCTAAGGGGCTGGAATTTCCGCAGGTCTATCTGGTGGGCATGGAAGAAGGCATTTTGCCGCACCATCGTTCCATCGACGCCGACGGAACCGCCATCGACGAGGAACGCCGGCTTTGCTATGTGGGCGTCACTCGGGCGCAAGATCGTCTGACGCTGACCTTGGCATTGAATCGCAACAAATGGGGCAAGAGCCGCCCGACCGTTCCCAGCCGCTTTTTGTTTGAACTGCTCGGCAAGGCCGACAATCCGCACACCGCGCCCAAGCCCAAAGCGGCGACGCCCGCGGCGCGCCCCACAAAAAAGCCTTCGCGCACCAGCGGCCGCCAGCAGCGAAGACGCTGAGCCGGCTCGTCACTGCCGCAACCAACGAGCAGCGGCGCCGATCGCAGCGACAAAAACCAGCGACCATGTCGCCAGGCCCAGCCAGCAGAGGAACGGCGCCAAGTCCGCCGGCTTGCCGCGCCGGTGATGCCACAGCGATCGGCCCAGCGCGTAAGGCGGAATGATGAACATGAAGTACAAGGTATAAATGACGACGTACCAACTTAGGAGTTGATTGTCGGCGCGTGGCAGCATGGGGAATTGGTTGAACGGTGCAGGTAAGAAGTCGAACGCGGCCAAGACAACACCCGCGCCCGCCACGACGAGAAAGGACTCCGCAATCCAGGCCGTCCAGCGCGAGGTTTTTTTCGACCGTGCGATGGCGAAGGCGCCGATCGGCGGCACCACAAAAAGTGGGATTACGCGGAGGTCGCCGCCGTTGATGAAAAACAGCCGTCCCACCGCGAAGAAAAAGGTGCCAGCGACGCAGAGATGATGCAGATGGCCAACCATTTGCCTGTTTCAGTCAACGCGAAGTAATAACCAGATTATAACACGCGACCGCGCCTCGTTACGCTGGTTCGTTAGGCGGCCGGCAGGTAATACACTACCCGGAATTGGGTTTGATCACGAGGCTCCATTTAGGAAGCGAGGTGGATCGCTTGAGACGACTGGCGATCGGACGAAACGCTGATTTCGTTAGTCGGGCGCCGGTTTCATAGACACCATCGAGCAAATGCACAATCGGAGTCACTCCCCGCCATGTCATCGTTTTAGCCCAGGACACGGCGGCTTCGACCGAGTACAGTCCGCCACGAAGTCGCGGGTGTCGCTCGAGGGGCCGAAGATCACGTTCAATTGCCCCATTTCGCACGAACCGCACGTGAATTCACGGCGCAGCGAACCGCGCACCCTCACTTCGGCCCTTTCCTGGAGGGAGAGGGAGCGATAATGCCTCGCGCCCTCTTTCCTTGAGCGCAATAAAAAACCCGCGACGGGCTGGCTGACCCGTGCGGGTTTCTTACTGACATAGTTTGGTAGTTTGCCGGTTCGGCTGGCTTCTTTGCGGAAGCTGGCCATCCGGCTGATCTCAAGTGAGCACAAGAACCGTCCCCACTAAAGTCTCACGAATGTCGCCATTCGTGTGACTGGGTATCTGAGTAATCAGATACCAAGAATCCTTAGAAAGGAGGTGATCCAGCCGCAGGTTCCCCTACGGCTACCTTGTTACGACTTAGTCCCAATCGCGGAGTTCATCTTCGGCGCTTGCTTCCTTGCGGTTAGCACGGCGACTTCGGATGCCCCCCACTTTCGT
>DASVGM010000354.1:0-17388 GCA_036379555.1 Pirellulales bacterium
TGTCATCTATGTGTCATCTATGTGTCATCTATGCGTTTTTTGATCGGTTCGCCGCGCCGTTGGCGACGGGTGAGCGTTTCAAATTGCCAAAGATCGAACGCGATATGCGAATCGCGTGGCAACGTCGCCTGCCAAATTGGCTGACGTGCGCCACTCCTATACAAGTGGTGCTAATTTCATGCCAATACTGAACGTAAATTCACTTTTTCCCGTCGGAGCGCCGTAAGGTGAGCGTAAAGCTTCGCCGAACCCGTTTTGGTTGTACAGAAACTGGCCGCCTTCGTGGAGTTCCGTGGGAGCAGAGCCTAGCTGAAGCCAGCGCCAGACGCCGGTCATTCTACCCCGTGGAATTCGCTTTCAATTGCCAGCCCATTTATTTGCCCGGCAAATGCCTTAAAAAACGCATCGTGGCCCGGCTATCCAGCCAAAACCTACCCGCAGATTCTTCCGAGGATCCATAAAACATGGTCGCTAAGCCCGCCGCGCCGATGAAAAACAAGAAAGCGATTGCCGCGTCCAAATCGACGGGACGGCCATTGCGCGGAAGATATCGGTACGAAGACCACCAAGGCCGGAACGAGTTAATGACGTGACTAGTCCGGGGGTCAAGCGGCTTCCTCGTGCGAACATACGATTCCACAGCTTCCGCGGGGCTTAATGTATTCGGCGCGGAAGACACCGTCATTGGGGACGAATCGCGGGAACCTTGTTGTTTAGCGCCGGAATCCACTACGAAGACGTACCATGGCAGAGTCGGCAGTTTCGCTGGACTGAAGCGTGTCGCGCGAGGACCATCATCGGCCACCACGTCGAAGATTTGCCGCGGCCACGCCAGTAATTGTGACCGGTCAAACTCGAAATACGACCACGGATCCTCCAGGAAGCGGCTCGCTGACGATTCTCTTTCGCCGGCAAAGAAGCGCATGGTGTCAATGCTTAAACCAGCGATTTGAACGAGGAACGACACGCAGAGCAGTGCGGTCGTCTTCCAGAGTCCAAGCCGGTTCGCGCCGGCGGGCACGAAAAACCACAGCAGCGCGAAGAGTGGCGTCAAATAACGCGGTCCCCACGCGGGCTCACCAGAGAAGAAGCGGATGCTCGCGATGAAAAGAACGAACGCGGCGGACGAAGCCACGACCGACCACACCACCCATCTTTGCCCAGAATTACTGTTCCACGCCGCCAGACCGTACAGGGCGATGATGAGAGCGGGCCAATACCAGATCGCGCCCATGCCCGGGCTGATCAGAAAACTGAGCAACCCCGCCAAGGTGTTTCCAGGCCAAAGGCCAACGAAGGCTCCTTGTGCCTCGGCCAAGTTGCCCCAGGTGCTTGGCGGAAACTTCCAGAGGTCGTAGAGCTTGCATACACCGCCCCCCAACACCAGGCACATCATCAAGATTTTAGCCTGCCTGAGGCGTTGCTCGCCGTTCGTTTGAGAAGTCCACAATATTGCGGCCACCACCGGCGTAAACAGTGCCAAGGGCGGTTTGCAGTTGAAGGCAAACGCAAGGAGCAGGCCGCTTGCCGTGGCCGCCGCGATGGGTTTACGCTCGCCAAGGACGAGTGTTGCGGTCGTCGCCGCCACAATTGCGAGCGAACCAAGCACGTCGTCGAAGGTGGTAGTGCTATAGAACCAGACGGGAGTGCAAACAATGCCGCCGGCCGCCCACGCCAAGGACGCGGCGTCAGCGTGCCCCATCCGCCGGAACGAAAAGGCATAGAGCACCGCCATTGCGGCGGCCAGCATCGCTCCGCTTAACGAAAAGAAGAAATGACGTCGGGCCTCACTCCTCACCCCCGTAATGTCGGACGTTAGAATCGAGAGCGCCGCCACGGCGCTCTGCGGAAAGCGATAACTGGAATAACGTCCCCCGTTTCGTCCAGGCAGAACGGCAAACCATGCCGTCGGGTCGCGAACGACCGAATCGAAGTGCTCGAGATAGCTCCGTCCCACGTCATAGCGAGTGTGGCCGTCGACCACGTCGATGCGCCCCGGTGACGACAAAGCGACTACCGCGAAAACCAGCATACCGAGACCAAGCGCGGCGCAATACCAGGCAGTGGGCCGACGAAAACGAAGCATAAATGGCGCCAGAACTATGAACACTCGAGTGATTGGGCAACGAGCAAGCCAAGTTGACATGAAAGTTTAGGTTGCCGCCGAACATTTCAAAAGCGAACGTGAAAAGCAACGCTTCCGCTTGCGCCACTTTGCACTTTTCCTGAACCCTGAACCCTGAACCCTGACCGCACGGCGGGAAACTTGGGAAAAATATTCAAGTCGGCGATTTGACATGCCGGGGAATTGAACTAGGTTTTGAGTACAGAGACGAGCGTGTTCACGCGATTCTCTGCGATGGCGATTGGAAACAGCCGCCGTCACGCGGTTTATGCGAAAGCGAACATATCGAACAACGGCCCGCGGCTTCCTGATGCGTCTGTGCGCATCGGCGCCGAGGCTCATATCAAAAACGAAATGATCGTCCGGCGTAAAGCGCGTAACCATTGGCCTGCCGCCCTCCATCCTCGACAAAGGCAAACCGGTCGCGAGGCCGGGACGCAAAGCCAAGGGCCAGCCGCTACGGCGGTTGGCAGCCTGGCCGCCGAATGGGTGTTGGTTCCAGCGGCCGCGCGAGCGGCCGCTGGGGAACCAAGCACTTCCGATGCGTTGACGACGAGAATGCGGCGAGTAAGAACGACGTTTGGGTGCGGCCGCGGTGTGTGCAGGCCCGTCGGTGGCGATCGCCACCGGCAGACCACCGCGGACGGCCCTATAATTACTTGAAATGGTTCGCCGGTTCGGCCGCCTGATCGCGGCTCTTGGCAACCAATGAAATCGGAGGATGCAATGAAGAATCTGGCTCTGAAGGTGCGACGTTTCCTGGTTTCGGAAGACGGCCCAACCGCGGTCGAATACGCCGTGATGTTGGCCTTGATCGTGATCGTCTGTTTGACGGCCATTCAGTCGATCGGCACGAACGCGAATACGGTGTTCACCACTGTGGCAGGTAAGCTGACTGCGGCAAGCTAGTCACGCCAGGCGCTGGTGTCTCGGCAATGTCGCCGGACGGGTGCGAACGCCTTTGCTCGCTCGCCCTCGGGTTCCGCTTTTGGAGCCCGAGGGCGGCTTTGTTTGTTCACGCGGGAATCGTTCGTAAAGCGCCTATCAAAACGGAAAAACGGCGTGACCGGAGGATGGGCTTCCTAGCCCCTCACCGTAAATGGTGACGGGCCAGGCGACCCATCCTCCGGGCGCGAAACGCCGTTTTCGGATAGCCTCTCAGAAGACGGAGCGGGGCGGCCGGCCGCGCCGCCTTTTGCCGCAGACGGGCCGGCGGCCCGCCCCACGGCTCTGATGCCTAATCCTATTTTAGTCGGAGGGAAAGGGCACCGGCTCGCCGTTGAGATCGCTCAGGGCGTTTTGGGCCGCGCGTTGCTCGGCCTCTTTCTTGTTGCGCCCCCAGGCGGGCGGAAAGCGCGCGCGGCCGATCTGAGCGGCCATCTTGAAGCACTTGCTGTGATCGGGGCCTTTTTCATCCAACAGCGCGTAGGTGGGCGTCTGGCCGCGCTCGCGTTGAGCAAGTTGCTGCAAGAGCGATTTGTAGTTGCCCGAATGATCGCCCCCGGCGGCCAGTTCGATCTCCGGCGCCATGTAGGTCTCAATAAACGCGCGGGCCGGCGCGTCGCCGCCGTCGAGATAAATCGCCGCGGTCAGCGATTCAAACACGTCGGCCAACAGCGACGGGGGAACATGAGGGTGGGTGATCATTCCTTTGCCCAGCACGAGGAATTTTTCCAACCCCAACGCCTCGCTCACCTTCGCGCACGTCTGCCGGCTGACCACCACCGATTTGATCTTCGTCAAGTCGCCTTCCAGGTATTCGGGGTACTGGCGGTAAAGAATCTCGCACACGACCGCGCCCATGATCGCATCGCCAAGAAACTCCAACCGCTCGTTGGATCGCAAGCGGTGCGGGGCGCCCGAGGCGTGGGTCAAGGACTCGCGCAGCAATTCCTTGTCGCGAAAAACATAGCCGATGCGGCGTTCCAGCCGTTCGTAGTCATGTTCATTTTCAGGCGGCGATGAAGTGGGATCGACGGTTTGACTCATGTATACCCTCCCCTGTGGGTGTCCTATCAAAGTCTAACCGGGCAAACCTCGTTTGGCAATTAGCACATCAGCCGGCGTCGGTGTAGTTGCCGCGGAAGAAACCACTGTCGCGCGGCGCCACATAGCGGATGTCGAGCGCGTCGCTTTGAATCTTGCGGCTTCCTTCCGCCAACGAGTGCATGGCCAGATCCAAGATCGTGCTGGTCAGCAGCGTGCGCTGAACCGGATAAGGCGGCTGGCCAGCGGCGAAAAAACGCTCGATGTTGGCAACCAGCGGATTGAAGAACCGCGCGCCCGGCGGAGCGGGCAAATAAAAATTGGTCGAGACAAGGTCGTCGCGCCCCGCGATCTTGCCGGCGAAATTCATGTCGGAAAGTTGCTGGGGCAAGTTCAACGCCGCGCCGCGCGTGCCGTCGCGATATTCAATCAAAATCGCCTTGGGACGCGGCACGTTCTCGCGCGGATCGCCGACGTTGTAGCTTGGACTGCGGCCGGCGGCGGCGTGAAACAAGCTCCACGACCAGCGCCCCTCGTCGCCGGCCTTCCACACGGCGTCGCCCGACAGGCACTCGACCGACTTCACGCCGCTCTCACCGCCGCGGCGGCGTTCGAGCATGCACTGCAACGATTCCAAGGCGTGAAACCAATAGATTTCATCGATGCTGCGGTCGTAGCCATAAAGCAGCAATCCCTCGGTGAAGGGCGTTTCGAGCGGCGGCTCCATTTCCGGCCGCCGCCAGGTGACCGGCAAGGATGAACCGGCCATCAGACCAAAACCGAGCTTGCCCGCGGTCGCCACCATCTCGGCCGCCCGGCGATGATCGTACGACAAATGCTTATCGACAAAGACCGGCACGCTCCGCCCGCTCCGGCGAAACACCTCCACGATCTGCTGGAACAGTTCGTAGCGCGGGTAGAGGATTTGACCGAATTCGTTCAGGGGGTAATCGCCGTGCTCGCAAACGAGCAACACGGCGTCGACATCGAGCCGCTCGCCGCCGAGAGCCGCGGCCACCGTCTTGGTCAGTTCGACGTTGTGGCGGCGCGCGGTTTCGCGGCTCAGGTCGTCTTCGGGATATTGGTCGTTGTACATGCGCACGAGTTGGAACGGCGGCTGATGATGAAAGCCATCGCGCGTGTAGCCATAAATGAATCGCCCGGCAATGTGGTAGGCATGTGATTTATAGCGATAGATGGAGTTGACGGCGGCGACACGGGGGAGCCGCTTTTTTTGCTCGCTGGCGTCCGCGGTTTCGGCGGCGGCGTGGCCGGCCAACGCGGTGGCCGCGACCGCGGTGCCGGCGCCCGCGAGAAAGGCACGGCGAGATAAAGCGGCTTGGGTCGTGCTCAATGGTGGTTTGCGCATTTTGAATTCTTAGGGCTGGAGGCGGAGAACGCTGTTTTTGAGCCTATACTGTATGCGATTTGGAATGAGTCCTGCTCTCACGCGCTTGAGGAGGATGGGCTTCCTAGCCCGTCACCAATCGAACGTGACGGGCCAGGAGGCCCATCCTCCGGTCGCGTCCACAGTCTCATTCCAGCCCGCGTGCAGTATAATCTACAATGAAAGAAAGGTCGCTCCGCGACAACGGAAAGCGGCAATGAATCGCCGCACTCCAAGAGGATTACGCGGGCGAGGCCGTGGCTTTGCCAAACTTCTCCAGCGCCAGTGTTTGCAACCCTTTAAGGTCGATCTTGCCGGTGCCGAGCACCGGTATTTCTTCCACCTGGCAAAAACTGTCGGGCGAGGGAATCCACAGGTTCGGCAGGCCGGCCTGGGCAAGCTCTTTGCAGATTGCATCGGGAGCTTTGTCGATGGCCGTATGCAGCACTACCAACCGCTCGCCCTTGCGTTCGTCGGGCACGGCCGCGACGGCCACCTTCAATTCATCCTCGCCGGCGCCAATGATTTTTTGAATCGTCTCTTCGACCTTGAGGTGCGGCACCATCTCGCCGCCCAGTTTGGAAAAACGACTCTCGCGGCCGGTGATGCGAATGAAACCATCGTCGTCGATGAGGGCGATGTCGCCGGTTTTGTACCAACCGTCGCGCAGCACGTCGGCGGTTCGCTCCGGCTGGCCGAGATAACCGGACATGACGTTCGGCCCGCTGATCCAGAGCATGCCCGGCGTGTTGCGACCCACTTCTCGTCCCGAGTCCGAATCGATAATCTTGGCGGCCACGCCCGGCAATGGCCGCCCGACCGTGCCTTCTCTGGCATTGACCAGGGTCTTGTCCGCCGCGCGGCTCAAGGGAATGTTGACCGCCACCACCGGCGAAAGCTCCGTCGCGCCGTAGCCTTCGACGGGCCGCACGCCAAAGCGTTGCTCGAAGGCGTCGCACAAATCCTTGGGCACTTTCTCCGCTCCCGCCAGCACCACGTCGAGGGCCGAAAAATCCTCCGGCTGGCAGCGTCGCAGATAAAACCGCAAAAACGTGGGCGTCGCGATCAAAATCGTCGCGCGGTGTTTACCGCACATTTCACCCACCTGGCGGGCGTCGCGCGGGTCATAGTGGTAAACGCCTTTGGGCGGCAACGTCAGCACCGTCCAGAGCGTGGCGGTGTAGCCGAAGGAGTGAAAAAAGGGGAGCACGCCCGCCACCACGTCGTCGTCGTTCAGCCGCACAAGCTGATCAAAACCTTCGATGTTGGAGCCAACATTTCGATAGGTGAGCATCACGCCCTTGGGTTCGCCGGTCGAGCCGGACGTGAAGATGATCGTGAGCAGATCGTCGGGCGTGAGGCGCGTCAGGCCGAGAGAGCGTTCCAGCAGCCCCAGCGGCATGACGTAAGCCGCGCAGGCGCCCGCCAGTTTGTCGGCCAGGGTGACTTTTTCGCGCACGTCCTCTAAAAAAACCGGCTCGGCACCTAAATCGTAGCCGAGCTTTTCCAGCACGCGGCGGCTGGTGAGAACGTGGCGGATGCCGGCCTGCTTGATGCACGACCGCATCACCTCGGCGGAGACGGTGTAGTTGAGATTGACGGTAACACGTCCGGCCAGCGTCACGGCGGTGTTGGCCAGCACGCCTCCGGCCGAAGGCGGCAAGAGCAGGCCGACGTTTTTTTCGTCGGGGGCAAGCACTTCACGCAGCAACAGCCGCCGCAAAATGAGCGACCGCATGAGCAAGGCGCCGCCGGTCATGTCTTGGCCGCTGGTGTCGGCCACTTTCGAGCGGCGCAGGGCCTGTCGGCAGGCGCGCAGCAAGGCGCGCGGCAAAATCATCGATTGCGTGGTGCGGTCGGGCACGGCCTGGATTCCTCGTTCGACTGCCGCGCGGCCGCGCCCGATCCGCGCCGTCGTGCCGATTAAGCGGACGACCGATGCCGGACCAAACGCGGCGGAGGCCACGCGGCCATTTCTAAAAAACTTTCCGCCAACGGCTTAACATACTGTCCGCAAGGCCGATGAGATAGGCCGCATTGGCGGAATCGGCCATTCGTGCGCGAGGCGCGGCGCGTTGGAGGGCGAAGAGCGCGTTATCCAACGTGCAAAGCGCCATCGTCGTCGCTATCGTAGGGGTCCAATTCGCCCATCGCGTGCCGCATGAGAATCAACAGGGCGTTGGGGTCGTAGGGCTTGCGCACAAAATACTGGCAGCCGGCCGCCCGCGAACGCCGAATAATGTCGGGCCGCTCCATGCCGCTGAGAATAATGACCGGAATGGCGCACGTCTCACGCGCATCCGCTAATTCCTGGCACACATGAAAACCATCGGCGTCGGGCAACCGCAAGTCGAGCACGATCAACGTGGGCAAATGTAGCCGCGCCAAGGCCAGCCCCTCGTCGCCGCCACGGGCCACCAGCGTTTCATAGCCCTGCCGCCGTAATCGTTGGTCCAGCACGTCGACCATCACGTCGTCGTCGTCAATCAGCAGAATGGTTTGGGGCCGCGCACAACGCAGCGCCCGAGGCCGCGGTTGCTCGAGTAATTGAGCGGACATGATTTGACGCCTCAGATTTAGGCGATCCGCGGTGGGTACAGGCGGATCTAGGGGGTGTATCATTCGCCGGCGAGGCTGTCAAACACTAGGTTACGCTTCGCGACGCGTCAAAGATTTTGCTGGGAAAGATTTTACTTGCCCGAAGCGGCGATTGTTGATTAGCTTGAAGAATACACGTCTTAGGGGCCACGGCAGCCAGGAACGAGGGTAATTGTGTACGCCCGAATAGGTTTTCGTCGAAACAACACGAAACGGCGCCCGGCGCGCGCAAGCCGCCGTCCAGAGCGGCTGGAAACGCGCTACGTGTTCAGTTCCGGTTATCTGCAGCTTAGCCTGGCTTCAGACCAGGCGGCCGGCGCCCTTGTGCAGGATCCGGCTTTGCTCGGTCCCTGGGGCATGTCGGCAAACCCGGCGGACGGAGACTTGTGGGTGGTCAATAGCGTCTCGGGGCTGGCGACACATTATTCCGGCCTGGTCGGCGCCAGCCCCAGTGTGTTTCAGACGAACACCACGACCATCGGCGGTCTCGGTTCGCAACCTCGGGGCGACGCCTTCAACAGCGGCGCCGGTTTCGCCGTGCAACCGGGCAATCCCGGCAGTTCGGCCAGTTTGATCTTCGCGGCGCAAGACGGAACCATTTCGGCCTGGAACAGCGACGTGCCGCCGCCGGCGCCTTCGCCCGCGGCCCAAACTGAGGCCGACATCAGCGGCGCCGAGTATACCGGTGTGGCTGTCGAGAACGACGCCAGCCGCCAGTTTGTATACGCGGCCGATTTTCATGACGGCCGTATCGACGTCTTCGACGGCGGCTTCAACCGCGTTACACCGGCCGGTGGTTTCACCGATCCGAATCTGCCCGCCGGATATGCGCCGTTTAACATCATCAACACCGGCGCCGCGCTGTTGGTCAGCTTCGCGCAGCAAGACGCCAATCGGCAGAACGCCGTGCCCGCGTTGGGGGGCGGCATCATTGATGAATTTGATTACGCCGGAAACTTCGAGCGGACGCTGGTTTCGGGCGGCCCCGCCAATCCGGCCAGCAAGCTCAATGCGCCGTGGGGCATGGCGGTGGCGCCGGCCAGTTTCGGCGATTTCAGCGGCGATTTGCTGGTGGCCAATACTGGCAACGGCAAGATCAACGCCTTCGATCCAACCACCGGCGCTTACTATGGCACGCTCAGCAATCCGGCGGGCAATCCGTTGATCGTAAGCGGCCTGCATGGCCTCGTCTTTGGCAATGGCGTCGCCGGCAATGCGAATACGTTGTTCTTCACCGCCGCGGGGTCGAACGGGCAACATGGCCTGCTGGGCGAAATCGTCAGCGCCCAGAACAATCTTTTTCCGGCCGCCGGCAGTGCGATCACCACCGCCGCGCGCGACACCGTGTCGGGCATGGTGGCGGTTTTCAACGACGTGAACGCGGCGCCCGCCAGTTCCTTTCTCGCCGAAATCAGTTGGGGCGATGGAGGGACAGAACTCGGCACGGTCGTGGCGCTGCCCTCCGGCGGCTATGGGGTTCTCGGTAGCCATTCCTATTTCGCGCCCGGCCAAAATACCGTCACCGTGACCATTTACGACGCCCACTCAGCCACCGCCACGGTGACGGATGCCGTTGATGTTACTCCGCCCCGGCTGATCTTCACCACCGGCGCCCCAACGGCGACGGAGGGCTTGCCATTCACCGGTTCGCTGGCCACGTTTACCGATCAGGACGGCAATAGTTTGCTCTCTTGGTATCAAGCCTCGATCGACTGGGGCGATGGCACGGCCACGGCGGGGACGATCACCGGATATAGCCCCTTCACGGTGAGCGGTTCGCATACTTACACGCAACAAGGCAATAAGCCGATCGCCATTACCGTCACCGATAATGACGGCAGCGTCGGCACGGCGAGCGTCGCGGCGAGTGTGGTGTCCAGCCTGGCCGGCAAGGGACTCACGATTCAGCCCACCGAGGGCACGCCCTTCACCGCGGCGGTGGCCTCGTTCACCGACGCCAACAGCGGACACTCGTTGAGCGACTATGGCGCCACAATCCATTGGGGCGATGGCGGCGCCGCGCCCGGCACGATCGCGGCCAATGGCAGCGGCGGCTTCAACGTGAGCGGCATCTACAACTATATGACCGCGGGCACCGAGAACATCACGGTGACCATCAGCGATACCGGCAGCACGATTACGGTGGCCGGCACGGCCCTGGTGGCCGACGGCAACACCCTCACCGCGACCGCCGCGGCCGTTTCCGGCAGCCAAGGAACCGCGTTCAGCGGCGCCGTGGCCACCTTCACCGATACTTTTCCCGCCGCGCCGGGCATCTTCGCCGCCAGCATCGACTGGGGCGACGGCGCCACGAGCGACGGCACGGTGAGCGTCACGGCGGGGGTGTTCACGGTGAGCGGCGCGCACACCTATCTCGACAACGGCGCCTTCAGCGTAACGGCCACCGTGCATGACATTGGCGGCACCGCCGGCGCCACCGTTCATGCGACCGCCACCATTGCCGACGCGAACGTCTTGCATGCGACGCCCGCCAGTGTCACCGCGGTCGCCGGTCAAACCCTCACGGCCGCGCTGGCCACCGTCAGCGACGATTACAAGGGCGCCGTGGCCGGCCAATTCAGCGCCAAGATCGTTTGGGGCGACGGCGACACATCGTCGGGCACGGTCAGCGGCGGCAACGGCCTGTTTACCGTCAGCGGTTCGCACGTTTATAGCAGCCAAGGCGCCCAGACGGCCACGGTGATCGTGACCGAGAAGGCGCCCGGCACGGCTTCCAGCACGGCCACGGTGGGCATTCAGGTGGCCGCCGCGCCGCCGGCGGTCACGGTGGCCGGCATCAGCGGGCACGCGCAAAGCGCGTTCGCGGGAGCGGTCGCCATGTTCACCCAAGCCGGCTCGTCGGCGGTGGCGAGTGATTTCACGGCCAGCATCCGCTGGGGCGACGGCACTTCGTCGTCCGGAACCATTACCGGCGCCGCGTCCGGTTTTACCGTGGCCGGAACACACACCTATGCCAACGAAGGCCACTTCACGCTGGCGGTGACCGTCGCTCGCGACGGCGGCGGTTCAACCACCGCCTCGGGCTTGGCCACAATCCTCGGACCACGGCTCGCCGACGGCACCTACGGCACGCCGGATACGCGCTGGGTGAACGACGTGTACGGCGATTTGTTGCACCGTCCGGCCGACACGGGCGCGCTCGCCTATTGGGGGACCGAGCTTGCTGGCGGAGTGCCGCGGCAGTACGTGGTGAGCAGCATTGAGGCCAGCGCCGAGTACCGCGGCGACGAGGTGCAGACCGTTTATCAAACCTACCTGCATCGCGCGGCGGAGACCGCGGCCGCGACCTATTTCACTCAGTATCTGACCAACCACAGCCGCGAACAGCTTTCAGCGATCGTCATCGGCTCGGCTGAATATTACAACGTCCGGGGCGGCGGCGCCAACGACGGTTTCCTTGATGCCTTGTTTGAAGACGTGCTGCATCGACCAATCGACCCTGGGGCGCGGAGTTTCTTCGCCGGGCAACTCGGCTCAGGGGTGAGCGACGCACAGGTGGCCGCGGAAGTTCTTGGCAGCGACGAATACTCCCGCGACCTGGTAAACTCGTTTTACCTCGCCCTGCTCGATCGGCCCGCCGATTCCGGCGGGCTTAACTTCTTTGCCAATCAATTGGAGCACGGCGGCAGCGACGGCCAAGTCATCGCCATCATCGCCGCTTCGGACGAATACTTCGCTAAAACGGCCGAGTAGCTCCGATGATGGGGGATTGAGTACTTTGTCAACACTACAAACTTAATCCCGCCAATTCGCACAACGCCGCGGCCATCACCGGTTGCGGACAACTCCAAACCAAGAAAAACAAGGCTTCGCGACACCAGCGGCCCGTCGGGTGCCCCGCCACATAGCCGCTCCCTTTGGCGGCCGTCAAGGCGCCTTGCGTCGCACGCAACACCAGGCTGTTGGCGCGGGCGCGTAATTCGTCAGGCGAACACCCCTTCACGCCCGACGCCAGCGCGACCACCTCCGCAGCCAACTCGGTGTGTTCACCGCGCAAGCTGCCTGCGGCCGGGGCCAGGTCTGGCCGAGCCGCGGATTCGCGCTCAAGGTATTCGATGGCGCTCGCGGCCAGCCCCAGGGCCAACGCGGAGGTCTGCGCGCCGCCGGTTCCCGCGCCGCCGCCCGACAAAACATTCTCCACCGGGCCGGCCAGCAGCCAACGACGCTCGAGCAGCACTTCATGGCAATCGGCGCCGCCGGTCAGCGTGGAAGTAAGACCCAGTAGCCGGGCGGCGGGACGGGCTTGAAAGCCGGGCAAGTCCGTCGGCAAGACGGCCAAAATCTGCCGGCCGTCGTCACAAGTGGCGCCGGTGACGACGTAATCGGCGCGCAATGCGCCCGTCGTCCACGGAATCGAGCCGTCCAGCACAAAGCCCTCGGCTGTCTCACGCGCGCTTAGCACCGGCCGATCAAGGTGCCGGCGGCTGGTGGTCAGATGCGCGATGCCGACGGTCGCAAAGACTTCGCCGGCCGCCAACTTGGGCAGCAGGTTGTCGCGGAGGGTATGGTTTTGGCTGGCCGCCAGGCGGCGGCAGACGCCCAAGGGCTGTGTCAAGATAAAAGTCGTCGCCAAACAGGCCGAGCTGAGCCGCATGAAGCCCCGCATCAAATCGGCATCGCTCCAGCCGCGGCCGCCCCATTGCGGCGCGACAAACCAGCGCGGTACTCCATATTCCCCGCAAAGGGCAAGCTGTTCGGCGGGCCACTCGCCGCCGGCGTCCAAGGCGTCGGCCCTGGCCGAAAGATCGCGGCAGAGATCGTCCAAAGCAGCGTCGTCGGGAGAAACAATGAATTGGTCCATGTCGTGGTTCATTCGCTTCGTGAGCGAATACTTGGCTTTCCGGCCGCCGCGGCGGTTGAATATACCCCCAGCGCAACGCAATGCTACCACGGCCCCCCGGCGTTTGCCAGCAATCCGACCTTACGGTAGGGTTGTAGATAGATTAGCCAGTTTTTGTGAAGGAGAAACTCGCCATGCAAACGCAAACCGTCGAGGAGCTTACCCAAAAGAAGTGCCGCCCGTGCGAAGGCGGTGTCGAGCCATACAAGCTGGATGAATCCAAGGCTCAACTTGCCAAACTGGCAGGTTGGCAGATGACCGATGACAACCAGCGCATTCGCAAGGAGTGGACCGCCAAGAACTTCATGGCGGCCATCGATTTCTTTAATCGCATCGCGACGGTGGCCGAAGAGGACGGCCATCATCCCGATCTGCACCTGGAAAGTTATCGGAAGGTGGCCGTCGAGCTTTGGACGCACGCCATCGGGGGCCTTTCCGAGAACGACTTCATTTTGGCCGCTAAAATTGATCGGCTGCCGATCGAACTGAAGAAAAGCGGCTAGCCGGCACCGTCTCCAATCGCAACTTGAAGGGTTGCCGTTGTTATTTCGTTTCGTCGTGGCGGCGTTGGACCGTTGCTGCCGCCCGCTCGCCGGGTGGAGATTCACGTTGGTTGTCTACACTTGACATTAGGGCTTGTCCCGGTACAGCGCTGACTGACTGCATAATTCGCTCTAGGAACAGGCAAGCCGGCCCGCTACCATGACGCCCTTCCTTATGGGCCTTGCCATGAAAAGCCGCCGTTTACGCTGGACCGCGCTGGCGATTGTCGCCGTTTTGGGTGTCGCCGCCTATGTCGCGGCGATCACGACGCCCCGCGTGGGCGAACCCGCCGTTTTGCCGTCGCCGGCGAGCGAAAAGCTCTGGTCGTTCGGTTTTGTCGGCGATACGCAGCTTGGCGAGGGCATAGTCGAAAAAGTCTTTGCACGCTTGGAAAAGGCCCAAGTCGATTTCGTCCTGCATCTGGGCGACATCGTCGACGACGCCTCATCCGACAAGCAATGGGACGAGGTGCTTGCCGCCGTGCGACAGCATCATATTCGCTTGCGGCCGGTCGTCGGCAACCATGACCGGTTGGCCGGCACCAGCGACCGGGGCGAGACACGCTTTCGCGAGTTCTTTCCCGATTTGCCCGATACGTTTTACCGCTTTTCGCATCGCGGCCTCACTTTCTTGATGCTGAACTCCGAGCGTTCTTTTCTGCCGGGCAGCGCGCAAGCCCGTTTCTTGGCCGCTGAACTAGCGGTTTTGCGAGAGACGGCGGTGGTTTGCCTGCATCGGCCGGTTTTCACCTGCGGGCATCGCGATCTGGCGAACCAGTTTCTCAGGCGTCTCTGGCTGCATGCCAGCTTCGTCGAGACTCCGGTGCGGCTGGTCTTGTCGGGCCACCATCATTATTACGACCGCACCAAGCCGCTCGACGGCATCAGCTACGTGGTGAGCGGCGGCGGCAGCCGCAAGCTCTACCCACCGGAAACCGCCGATGGCGCCACCGCCGCCTTTCACGCCGGCATCAACCATTACGGCCTGGTCGATGTCTACGCCGATCGGCTGGCCGTGCGCGTGCTCGATTTACAGGGCCGCGAGATCGACGCCTTCGACATTCCGCTGGCGCTCTGAGCGCGACTACTCCCAGTTCTTTGACTTAAAGCCCAGACTCGCCGCATTCTCCGACACCGTGCGCCGGATCTGCTCGGACACTCCTGACGAGAACTCCGCGTGAATTTCCAGTGAAATGTCGAGCGCTGCGTTCGGGTCGTCGGCCAGCACGCTAATGATCTCCTCGGCCACCTGCACCAGCCGCATTCTTGCCGTCGCCGCGCTGATCTCAACCGAACCATAAAAGGCCCTCGGCCGCCGCGCCGACCCGCCCGCGACCGCCTGCTCAGGCAGGCCGCCACCGTTGGGCGTCTCACGGGTTGGTGGGCCAAACAGTCCGCCTTGTGTCGATGTGCCGCCCGCTGTCAGCGATGTTCCACCGGCCTCGACCGTCTCCACTGCCGGCGGCGCGTGCGCCGCTTGATACTCCGCCGCCGCCCGTGCCTGGATCAACAACAGCGTGTCGTCCACCTGCACCGTACCGGCGCCAAACTGAAAACCCTCGAACACCTCGCCCGCCTGACCATACGCCGTGCCAAAAAAATCTTTGCTCGCCGCGCCCGCGCGAATGGCGCGCACCAGCACGTCGCGGTTTTTCAAACGCGGCAAGTAAAGATAACGCAATGAATCTTCCCAAAACGCCAGCGCGCCCGCCGCGATTTTACCATCCTTAAAATAAAACTCGTTCAGCTTGTCGCGCAAATGAATCGGCGACCAATCCGAAATCACCAACTCGTTTTCTTCGCACACCCGCTCCAGCTCCCCGCTCAACGTGCCGCTGCCCGGTGAAAGCGCGAACGCCTCCACCACGGCCTTCACCTCGCCGGGCGTGTTTTGCACCGGACACAGCAGCCACTTGTAACACTCGCGCGCCGCGCGCGGCAACACCTCGCCGGCCGTCTTTAACTCCTTTTGCGCCTGCTTTTGTTGCAACAGGTCGATGTTCAGCCGCCCCTCGGCCACGTCCTCAACGATCGAGCCCCAGGCCAACGCCGTGCGCGCGGCGTCGCGCAGCCGCGGCAGATTGGCCATGTCGCCGGCGAGAAAAATCAGCCGATTGCCGCGATACCGCGGCCGAGCGCCGTTCTGCCGCACCGTCTCGCGCACGGCCTGCTCGGCCGGCTGCGCCAGATCGCGCGCGTGACACTGCTCCGGCGGCAGCACCACCAGCCGCAACGAAGCGTCGTCCGGCACGTCGCCATGCGGCGTGAAAACATGCACGCCGTCAAAATACGTCGCCCCGGCCACCAGCCGTTTCAGCGCCTCGCCGATCGCCCCGCGCACGTCGGTGGCGTCGTCAAAGCGGCGCTTGCGGTCTTCCATCTCGCGCCGCAAGTTCGCCCGTGTGTCGAACCAATACCGCGTCGCGTCATTGGCCTTGTCGCCCGAACTGTTCAAATAGTGCAAGCGATCGGCCAGGCGGTTCAGCGCGTCGGAAAAAAGCGACGAGCTTTGCCCCGGCTGCAAACATCCCAACAACACACGCCCGCGGTCCAAACCGCGAATGCCCGGCTTGGTCGAAACCGACGCGGGCGCGCTGCCCAAAAACAACGTCCGCGCCACGCGCCGCGCCGCGCCCGACTGGCCAAAACGCGGCTCGCGGCTCTCCAACTCCGTCGTTTCCGCCCGCTCGCCGTCAATGTCGCGCTCGATCACCGGATCCCAGCCGGCTGAGAGATAATAGGTCAACTCGTTGCGCGTGCCGGCGTCCGCGAGCGGCAAACTGCCGGGCAAAATCATCAGATCCTGATTGTCGCTCTTCCAGAGGCGAAAGATCGCCTTAGCCATCAGCTTGAGCACGCCGCGCGTGCGCTGAAAGCCGTCGATCGTGGCCCAATCTTCATACAGCCGGTCGAACACTTCGGGATGAATCGGATAGGCTTTTGTCAGCCGGTCGTAATAACGGCCCTCTTGCGTTTCGGCCGGCAGTTTGGCCCCCTCGGCCACGTAGGCGTCGGCGAAGGCGCGGCAGACGGCATCGCGGGCCTGGGTGTCGCGCACCGGCTCAAACAACCGCCGCCGCACAATCTCAAACGCCTCTTCCGCCGCCACCGGCTTCCACAACGCCTGCACGCGGCCAAACGTCTTTTCCAAGGCCCGCAAGGCGACCACGCCGCGCTGGCTGCCCGCCTCGATCTCGCTCTCCGGCAGCGAGGCCAGCACGATTGCCCCCGGCACGAGCTTGGCCGCCTCCGTGAGCGCCTGCACGAACGACAAATTGCTGTCATAGGTTCCGCCGCTGAGCACCGCCCCTTCGGCGAACTGCCGAATGTAGGCCACCAACTCGTCAATCAGCACCACGCAGGGCGAACAATCATCGAGCAAGCGCCGCAACAATTCTTTGCCGGGCGACGTGCCGGTTTCATCCGCTTGCCGCACCAGCTCATAGGTTTCCGCGCCGCCCAACTGCCAGGCCAGCTCGCCCCACAGCGTGTTGACCTGCTGCCGGCCATAACTCCACGGCTGGCCGGGCGAAAGTTGCGTGCCGTCCAAAACGCCGACGTGCGCCTGCGGCACGTCGAGAAGTCCGGCCTGATCGACCAGTGCCGCCATGCCCGCCAGCTCCGATAGCCCGCACGTCCGCGTCGCCAGGTGATACACGGCCAGCAGCGTGTGCGTCTTACCGCCGCCGAAGGCGGTTTGCAGTTGAATCACCGGCTCGCCGCCGCCGCCGGCCAGCCGCGTGGCGACCTGCGTCAACAATTGCCTCATGCCTTCGGTGATGAAGGTGCGGTCGAAGAAGGCGGTGGCGTCTTGATATTCCGGCGCGGCCCGGCCCATGCGCACGGCGGTGATATCGGCCGCGAATTCCGCTTGCTGAAAGGTGCCTTC